>NZ_JBHXLV010000020.1:0-47690 GCF_042721685.1 Streptomyces sp. NPDC058459
AAAAAAAACAACAAATCAACTCGCACGAACACACTAATATAAAAAAAAGAAAAACACAAAAAAATATAAAAAAAAAAAATAAAAAAAAAAAACACACCGCCGGCCGCGCTGGTCCCTGAGGTGCTCCGCGATCGGCTTCAGGGACTTGTCGAGGTCCTGGAGGGTGTCGGCGGTGAGGAGGTCGATGAAGTGGCGGCGTACCGAGGCCACGTGGTGCGGGGCGACCTTCCGCATCGTCTCGAGACCGTGCTCGGTCAGGACGGCGAAGAGGCCGCGCCGGTCCGACTCGCAGTTCTCCCGGCGGACCAGGTCCGCGCTCTCCATGCGCGTGATCTGATGCGAGAGGCGGCTCTTGGACTGCATGGTGGCGCCCGCGAGGTCGCTCATCCGCATCCGCATGTCCTCGGACTCGGACAGATTGACGAGGATCTCGTAGTCGTTCATCGTCAGCCCGAACGGCTGTAGATCCTTTTCGAGCTGGTACGTCAACAGCCTGTTGACCTCCAGGTGGGTGCGCCAGGCGCACTGCTCCGCTTCGGTCAGCCAGTGCGTGGCCGTCTCGGTCTCCATGAATGAAGTCTACCTAAGAAGTTGAATGGCGAACTACTCTGGGTGATGTGACGGTGCGCACGCGTTCGACGTCACACTCCGCAGACTACCGCTCACAGCCCGAAGCGACGCTGGAGGTCTCCCAGCTGTCCGGGAAGGCGCGGTACCCCGGAAGCCCCCGTTCCGGGCCCCACCGGCCCTGCCGCGCCCCCTCCCGGTACCCCCGGCTCGGACGGGACGGCCCCCGTGGACGGGTCGGCCATCAGCGTCTCGCTGGACTGGAGCAGCACCGTCCCCGCACCCGTGAACTCGAACTGGTGCTCCTCCCCGGAGGCCCCGCCGATCCCCGTCATCGCACGTAGACCGCCCATCACGCCCGTGAGGTACGCGTGGTCGTAGTGATGGCAGGGGGACGGGCAGTCGGCCCAGCCGACCAGCGCCTGCGGGTCCACCCGGATCGGCGGCTCCATGAAGACCACCGGGCCGTTCGAGGCGGCGACGAACTTCCCGGTTCCGATCAGCGTCAGAAAGCCGGGCACGATCGACTGTTTGAGTGCGAGACTTGGCTGAAAAGCGATCAAGTTGCCCGCGCGAACGGTCAGGTTGCCGTCCTCCAGGTCGTACGAATTCACATCGAAGGCCCGGTCGGCGAGGAGCATCTTGCCCGTGCCCTCCGCCACCACCCAGTCGCTCGCGTGCAGTGGCGAATGGAACGACGTGCGCACCAGCCGGTCCAGCCGGCCGTGCCCGATGCCGTTGAAGTCGACCGACCCGTAGTAGGCGATCATCTTCCCCTTCTGCAGGAACCACTGGGAGCCCTTCAGCTCCACGCAGAAGGTGTACGGGTTCACGTTGTCGTCGGCGGGGAGCGTCACCGGGTCGAAGACCACCGGACCGGCCGCCGGGCCGCCCGCGCTCGCGTAACCGCTCACAGCTTCTCCTCCGACGCCTGGACGTACACCGTGCCGCTGCCGCTCAGCTCCAGCTGGAACGCCTCGCCGGAGCCGCGCCCCACCATGTCGCGCCAGCCCAGCGCGGTGGACAGCTTGTTGCGCACGTCGCCGTGGTGGGCGACGTACGCCTGCGGGTCCACGTGGACCGGGCGCTGCGGGGTGACGGGCAGCTCGAAGACCCCGCCGTGCGCCATCACCGCGACCGCGCCATGGCCCTGCAGGGTGGTGGTGAACAGGCCCTGACCGGTCGCCTGGCCGCGCACCAGGCCCATGACCCCGCCCTGCGAGCCGAGGAACATGGTGCCCTGCCGCAGCGAGCCCTCGAAGGCGAGCAGCCGGTCCGCCTCCACGTACAGGGTGTCACCGGTGAGGGTGATGACATGGACGTGATGGCCGCCGTGCCCGAACAGGACCGTGCCGCTGCCCTCCACCGTCATCAGCGGAGCCGCCTCCCCGGCGACCCGGCGCCCGAGCATCGACATCACCCCGCCCTGCCCGCTCTGGAGGTTCGGGGTGAAGGACACCTCGCCGGTGTACGCCAGCATCGCCCCGCGCTGACTGAACAGCCGCTGCCCCGGCGCCACCCGGGCCTCGACCATCTTGGAGTTGATCTCCCGCAGGCTCATCTCACACATCCCCCGCGATCGTGTTCCGCTCGCTGGGCTGCACATAGACCAGCCCGTCGCCCTCGAAGCGGATCTGGAACGCCTCCCCGCCGCCCTCGCCCAGGAAGGTGCGGAAGCTGACGCCGGACTGGAAGGACTGCCGGACATTCCCCTGGTGCGCGATGTAGGCGCCCGGATCGACGGTCAGCGGATACTGCGGGCTCACCCGTAGCACCACCGCAGGACCGTCGGAGAGGATCGCCGCCTGGCCGGTGCCCTCCACGGTCGTGGTGAACAGCCCGTTGCCCTGCGAGGCGCCGCGCAGCCCGGTGAACGTCGTACCGGTGCGCAGCCCCGCATCGGTCACCAGCAGGTTGCTCGACTCCACGTGCAGCGTCTCGCCGCGCAGGGCGACGAGATTGATCTCCGACGCCCGGTCCGCGAACCAGCAGGTCCCCTGTCCTCTCACCTCCATCACCGTCAGCTGCTCGCCGGTGATCCGCCGCGTCACCATCCCGCGCAGCCCCTCACCGCCGCCGCTCAGCTTCTTGAAGGCCATCTGCCCGTCGTACGCGACCATCGAGCCGTTCTTGGCCTTCACGGCGTCCCCGGTCACGTCGACGGCGAGGACCTTGCTTCCCTGGAGTCGGAACATCGCCACCCTGTGAAAGTAGCCGCACGCCGGGGGGAGAGAACAGGGCCCCCGGGTGGAGAACGACCCTGAGTACACCCCTGGCGGCGTTGTTTGCCACAATGGGGGGACGCTTGTGCTTCTGTTCACAAAGAAGGTGACCCGTGGACCTCAAGACCGCATCCGCCCTCCGCCGCCTCCGCCTGGTCTCGGCGCCGGAAGCCGTGTCCTTCCTCGTCCTGCTGCTGTGCTCGGTGCTGAAGCGGACCACGGACTTCGACGCGGTCCCCGTGATGGGCGCGGTCCACGGCGTGCTCTTCGTCCTCTACGTGGTCTTCTGGGTGTTCGCCTGGCTCCGGACCAGGTGGAGCTTCGGCACCGCCGCCCTCTACCTCGTCCTCTCGGTGCTGCCCACCGGCGGCTTCTTCGCCGAGCGCAGGCTGCGCCGCGAGTCCGAGACCGCCGTCATCGCGGCCCGCGCCCGCCAGGAAGGAACCGTGAACGCATGATCGTCGCCTTCTCCGTGACGCCCCTCGGCGTCGGCGAGGACGTGGGGGAGTACGTCGCCGACGCCGTCCGCGTGGTCCGCGAGTCCGGCCTGCCGAACCGCACCGACGCCATGTTCACCTCGGTCGAGGGGGAGTGGGACCAGGTCATGGACGTCGTCCAGCGGGCCGTGGCCGCCGTCGAGGCCCGCGCGCCGCGCGTCTCCCTGGTCCTCAAGGCCGACATCCGCCCCGGCGTCACCGACGGCCTCACCGCCAAGGTCGAGACCGTGGAACGGCACCTGGGTTCCTGACCAGGGCCTGTTCTGGAAGTGCATCACCGGCGAGCGTGACGTTCGGCCGCGGCGTGCCACCAGCAGGGCGCAGGGAGTGCTGCAACCCGGGTGGTCGGCTGGTCGGCTGGTCGAGGTGCAGTCCATGGCGTCGCAGCGCGACGGCGTAGATATGGACGTCGAACCCGCCATGCCACCGACCGTCGGCACCCACACCACCACGACGAGCCGGCACCGCCAGGCGGTGCCGGCTCCTCGTGGCCGGGGGCGTCGTGCGGAACGGTCAGGTGCTTCGCCGCTCGCGGGGGCGGCGCTTGATGTGGGCGGCGGTCTCGTAGCCGTCCATCCCTGGCATCCGCACGTCCAGGCCGCGACAGCCGCCCGGGTTCCGTCGGTGGGTGCCGTGGGTGGGCCGACGCTCAGGTGACCAGTCAGGCCGCGACATGCTTCCCGGCGGTCAGGCCGCCGTCGATCACGAACTCCGCTCCGGTGCTGTAAGAGGCATCATCGCTGAGCAGGAACGCGATGAGTGCCGAGACCTCTGCCGGGGCGCCGCCCCGTCCCAGCGGCACGCTGTTCAGGACGGCCGGGAGCGCGGCTGCGGCGTCAGGGGCCTCGAGCATCGGCGTGTAGATCACTCCCGGGTGAACGGAGTTGACGCGGATGCCCTGCGGTGCGAGTTCGAGGGCCGCCGACTTCGTCATCCCGCGCACCGCCCATTTGGCCGCGACGTAGGGCAGGACTCCGGGCTGGCCCATCAAGCCGTCGACGGACGAGATGTTGACGATCGAGTCGCCCTGGCCCATGTGCGGGGCGGCCGCGCGCATCCCCAGGAAGACGCCGTCCTGGTTGATCGCGATCTGGCGCCGGTACGCCTCGTACGTGATCTCGCTCATCGGTGCGACCTCGGTCACGCCGGCGTTGTTGACCAGGCCGTTCAGCCCCCCGAACGTCTTGACGGTCAGTGCCACGGCGGCGTCCCACGAGTCTTCGGACGTGACGTCCAGCGAGGTGTAGAGAGCACGCTTCCCGAGTTCCTTCGCCAGCTCCGTGCCCTCTCGGTCCAGGACGTCGGTGAGGACCACGTGGGCGCCCTCCTGGATCAGGCGTCTCGCGTGCGCCTCTCCCTGACCGCGGGCGGCGCCGGTGATCAGGATGGTTCGGCCGTTCAGACGGGTCATGGTCGTCTCCTCAAGGCTTGGGGCGGCCCGGGAGGGCCGGATGCGGGTGGGGCGTGCTCGCCCTCGGGGTCGGCCGGGTCACAGCGTCGGATAGTCGACGAGGCCCTCGGGGCCGTTGGTGTAGAACGTCTCCCGCCTGGGGGCGTTGAGCGGCGCCCTGGCGGCGAAACGGGTCGGCAGATCGGGGTTGGCGAGGAAGGCGCGGCCGTAGACGACCGCGTCGAGCAGCCCGTCGGCCACGGCCTGCTCGCCGTCCTCGCGGGTGAAGCCGCCTGCCGCGAGCAGGGTGCCCGCGTAGTGCTCGCGCACCCATTCGAGCGTGATGCTCTCGTCGGCGCCTGCGGCACGGTCCTCTTCGGTGACCCGGTTGACCTGAAGGTAGGCGAGGTCGATGTCGGCGAGGCGTCCGAGGAGGTAGGCGAACTCCTCCCGGCCGGTCGGGTCGGGGCGCCCGTCCACCGGCCAGACCGGCGAGATCTTCAGGCCGGTGCGGTCGCTGCCGATCTCGGCGGCCACCTCCGCGATCGATTCCAGCAGCAGGCGGACCCGTGCGGGGGCCGAGCCGCCGTACTCGTCGGTCCGGCGGTTGGTCGACGAGCGCAGGAAGCGGTCCATCAGATTGCCGGTCCCCGCGTGCACCTCCACGGCGTCGAAGCCGAGTGCGCGGGCGCGCCGGGCCGCGGTGCCGAAGTCCTTCGCGACCGCCCTGATCTCCTCCGCGGTGAGCTGCTCCGGGCGCAGTTCGTGCTTGATCACCCAGTTCCGCCCCTTACCGGCGCCGTCCTCCTCGCTGCGTGCACGGACGACGTGCCACAGCTGCAGCGCGATGCGTCCGCCCTCGGCGTGGACGGCCTCCACGACCTTGCGCCACGCCGGCTCGTGGCTCTCGTCGAAGAACCCGACCATGGGGCCGTAGCCGGCGCCGAACGGGGTGGCTGCCGCGGCCTCGGTGACGATCAGCCCGGCGGTCGAGCGCTGCGCGTAGTACTCCGCCACCGCCGGCAGCGGGACGTTGTTCTCGTCGGCGCGCATGCGCGTCATCGGCGCCATGACGATGCGGTTGGGGAGCTCGAGCGCGCCGAGCTTCACAGGGGCGAGCAGGTGGTCGTTGCTGGCGGGTATGTTGTCCGCTGCGTTAATGTGCATGAGTACAAGATACGTATCCACCGAAGAAATGCAAGAATTACTCTTATGTATTCTCGGTCACACAAGGACCCCGCATGATCGACTTGAGATTCCCCACGACTCTGTTCACGATGCAGCTGATCGCCGACGCCGCCGAGTCGGGCAGGCCGACCGTGAGCTCGACCGAGCTGGCGTCGAAGCTGGACAACAACCCGAGCTTCGTGCGCGCCCTGGCCGCACCGCTCGTGCGTGACGGGCTGCTGACGTCGGTGCGCGGACGCAGTGGAGGGCTGGGGCTGGCACGGCCGGCGTCGGACATCACGCTGCGCGACATCTACCGTTCCGCGGTCGCGGACAAGCGCATCTGGGACCAGCGTGACGAGATGCCGCACGTCTGCGAGGTCACCGCCAAGGCGTGCCGCTACTTCGAGGCGCTCACCGACGAGATCGAGAACGCAGTCGTCGTGATGCTGGGGGACAAGACGCTGACCGACAGCCTGGCCGACCTCAGGAAACTCCCGTCTGTGCCCAACTGACGGGCGGCGGCGGAAGAATGATCGCGGTCAGGGTTCGCGCAGGCCTATCTGTGCCCGCTGCTGCTCCTGGCGGTGGCCTCGGCCGCGCTGTTCAGGACGCCGACGCGGGGTGCGCCCGCCGCCCGGCGCTGTGTCCGCACCCCGCTCGCCCTCACCGGCACACCCCGGCCGCTGGACCGCCTCCCGTCAGCCCCCTGAGGCCAGCGCCATCCCCAACGGCGTCCGCTCGTACAGCACTTGGTGCCCGTACCGGCGGGCGGTCAGCAGGCCGCTCTCGCGCAGGACCGACAGGTGGGACGAGACCGAGGACGGGGCGAGGCCGAGGCGGTGGGCCAGGGCCGTGGTGGACGCCGGGTCGTCCAGCGCCGCCAGCACCGCCGCGCGGCCCCGGCCCAGCAGCCGTACCAGCGCCTCGGGTGTCCTCGCGCCAGGCTCGGCCCACAGGCCGCCGACACCGCGCGCCGGATAGACGAGGGTCGGCTGCCACGGCGGGTCGAAGCCGGTGATCACGTCCGGCCAGCAGAACACGCTCGGCATCAGCACCAGGCCCCGCCCGCCGAGCCGGCGCTCGTACACCCCGCCCGGCAGGGTCAGCGTGCGGCCGTCCCAGCTCAGCCGGGCGTCCAGCTCGGGCAGCAGGGTGCCGAGCCCGACCTCGGCGAAGCGGCGCGAGTGAAAGGCCACGTCCGCCTCCAGCAGCGCCCGCAGCCGGGGCCACTCCGGCTCCACCAGCACCCGCCAGGCCACCTCCAGGGCGTCCGCCAGCTCCCGCACCATCCCCACCGGGTCCGCCAGCCACGCCCGGCCCCGCTCGGAGGTGAGCGCGCCCGGGGTGCAGGCCAGCGAGCGGGCGGTGTCCTCGCGGGCCGCCGCCGGATCGGCCGCCCGTACCGCCGCGATCTCCTCCTCGAAGGTGGCCGCCGGGCCGATCGGGGGCGCCCCGAGCCAGTCCGGGGAGTGGCCCCGCCGGGGCATCAGCAGCCACAGCGGAGCGAGGTCGAGCCCGGCCGCCGCCGTACGGATACGGCGCAGCCACGGCACGTGATAGCCCTGCCGGTCCGGGCGGCGCAGCGTGCGCACCGCGTCCTGCGTCTCCCACAGCGGGGACACCGCGAACCGGCAGTTCAGGAAGTCGTCCTCGCCGAAGTGCAGGTGCGAGGCCATGGACGCTCCTCCTCCTCTTCCCGCTGGACATTCGGCCGGAGCCGAAACTCTACGCCGCCCGGCACGGCCCCCGGCAGGCTGCCCGTCATGTCCGCACCGCCCAAGGCCCCGGCGCCCGCCCGCACCGGGTACCGCCACGTCCTCTCTGTCCCCGAGTTCCGCGCCGTCTTCGCCGCCCATGTGCTGTCGCTGCTCGGGATGGTCGTCAGCGAGATCGCGCTGTCCGTCCTCGTCTACGACCTCACCGGCTCGCCCCTGATGAGCGCGCTGGCCTTCGCGGCCGGCTTCCTGCCCTACGCCCTCGGCGGCACCCTGCTCGCCCCGGTCGCCGACCGCTTCCCCGCCCGGCGGGTGCTGGTGGTCTGTGACCTGGTGTGCGCGGCGGGCGTGGCGGCGATGGTGACGCCGGGGGCGGGCGTCGGCGTGCTGCTCGGGCTGCGCTGCTGTGTCGCCGTCGTCTCCCCGGTGTTCTCCGGCACCCGGATGGCGACCCTCGCGGACGTCCTCGGTGACGGTGACGCCTTCGTGCTCGGCCGGTCCCTGATCCGGATCGTCTCGCAGAGCGCGCTGCTCGTCGGGTACGGGCTCGGCGGCCTGCTGCTGACCGTCGTCAGCCCACGGCACGCGCTGCTGATCACGGTCGGCACGTTCCTCTCCTCGGCCGTGCTCCTGCGGTTCGGCACCCGGCACCGGCCGGCCCGGCTGCGGCCCGGTCGGAAGCAGGGCGGCGGAATCCTCGCGCTGCTGCGGAACCGGCGGGTGCTGGTGCTGCTGCTCATGTTCTGGGTGCCCTCGATGTTCCTCGTCTTCCCCGAGGCGCTCGCCGCGCCCTACTCCCACGAGCTGGGCGCGGGCTCCACCGGCCTCGGTCTGCTGATGTGCGCGCTGCCCGTCGGCACGGTCGCCGGTGAGCTGTTCGCCGGCGCGCGGCTCGGGCAGGCCACGCGTGAGCGGATCGTGCTGCCGCTGCTCTGCCTCGCCGTACTGCCCTACCTCGGCTACGCCCTGCGTCCCGGACTCTGGCCGTCCCTGCTGCTCCTGGCGCTCGCCGGGACGTGCTCGGCGTACACCCTCGGGCTCGACCAGTGGTTCGTACGGGCGGTGCCCGAGGAGCTGCGGGGGCGGGCGATGACGCTGCTGAGCGCCGGGCTGATGACGATCCAGGGGGTGGGGATGGCGCTGGCGGGCGCGATGGCCGAGTTCATGGGGGTGCGGTCGGCCGTCACGGCGGCGGGGGTCGCGGGCACGGTGTGCTGTGCCGCGCTCGCCGTGGCGTGCCGGGTGACCGAAAGCCGAGACGGGGCTGCCCGCGATATGACCGGCCGGTAGGGTCTGACGACGTGCCCAAGCCTCTCAGTCTCCCCTTCGACCCCATCGCCCGTGCCGACGAGCTCTGGAAGCAGCGCTGGGGAAGCGTGCCCTCGATGGGCGCGATCACCTCGATCATGCGGGCCCAGCAGATCCTGCTGGCCGAGGTCGACGCGGTGGTCAAGCCGTACGGGCTGACCTTCGCTCGCTACGAGGCGCTGGTGCTGCTCACCTTCTCCAAGGAGGGGGAGCTGCCCATGTCCAAGATCGGCGAGCGGCTGATGGTCCACCCCACCTCGGTGACCAACACGGTGGACCGCCTGGTCAGGGCCGGCCTGGTCGCCAAGCGCCCCAACCCCAGGGACGGCCGCGGCACCCTCGCCGTCATCACCGCCAAGGGCCGCGAGGTCGTCGACGCCGCCACCCGCGACCTCATGGCCATGGACTTCGGCCTCGGCGCCTACGACGCGGAGAGCTGCGGCGACATCTTCACCGTGCTGAGGCCGCTGCGCGTGGCGGCGGGGGATTTCGAGGACGCCTGAGCGGCGGGGTCCTCCTGGGGGTGACCCTGGGGCAAGATCTCCCGGAAAACGTGGTTACGCTCATACGCATGAAGAAGAGCGTCCTGACCCGCTACCGGGTGATGTCCTACGTCACCGGTGTGCTGCTGGTCCTGCTGACCCTGGGTGTGATCGCCAAGTACCTGCTCCACATGGACGGTGCCGACGACTTCACACGGATCGTCGGCATCGCCCACGGCTGGCTGTACGTGGTCTATCTGGTCTTCGCCTTCGACCTGGGCTCCAAGGCGAAGTGGCCGGTCGGCAAGCAGCTCTGGGTGCTGATCGCGGGCACGATCCCGACCGCCGCGATCTTCGTCGAGCGGAAGATCAGCCGCGAGCTGGAGGCCAAGGTCGCGCAGCCTGCTCCGGCCGCCGTCAAGGCGTGACCTGAACCGCCGTACACCCGTACGGTGGTTTCCCATCGACATTTACTAGGACGTCCAAGTAAATTCGAGGGTATGGACGCTCACGCGATCGAAGAAGGCCGCCGACGGTGGCAGGACCGGTATGACGGGGCGCGCAAGCGCGACGCGGATTTCAGCACACTGTCCGGCGATGCCGTGGAGCCGGTGTACGGGCCCCGCGCGGGGGACGTGTACGAGGGGTTCGAGCGGATCGGGTGGCCGGGGGAGTACCCGTACACGCGCGGGCTGCACGCGACCGGGTACCGGGGGCGTACCTGGACCATCCGCCAGTTCGCCGGCTTCGGCAACGCGCAGCAGACCAACGAGCGGTACAAGATGATCCTCGCGGCGGGCGGCGGGGGGCTGTCGGTGGCGTTCGACATGCCGACGCTGATGGGCCGCGACTCCGACGAGTCGCGCTCGCTCGGCGAGGTCGGGCACTGCGGCGTGGCCATCGACTCGGCCGCCGACATGGAGATCCTGTTCGGGGACATCCCGCTCGGTGACGTCACCACCTCGATGACGATCAGCGGCCCCGCCGTCCCCGTGTTCTGCATGTACCTGGTCGCCGCCGAGCGCCAGGGCGTGGACCCGGCGGTGCTGAACGGCACGCTCCAGACCGACATATTCAAGGAGTACATCGCCCAGAAGGAGTGGCTCTTCCAGCCCGAGCCCCATCTGCGCCTGATCGGCGACCTGATGGAGCACTGCGCGGCCGGCATCCCCGCCTACAAGCCGCTCTCCGTCTCCGGCTACCACATCCGTGAGGCCGGGGCCACGGCCGCGCAGGAGCTGGCGTACACCCTCGCGGACGGCTTCGGGTACGTGGAGCTTGGCCTGTCCCGCGGGCTGGACGTGGACGTCTTCGCGCCCGGCCTCAGCTTCTTCTTCGACGCCCACGTGGACTTCTTCGAGGAGATCGCCAAGTTCCGCGCCGCCCGCCGCATCTGGGCCCGCTGGATGCGGGAGGTGTACGGCGCGAAGACCGACAAGGCGCAGTGGCTGCGCTTCCACACCCAGACCGCCGGGGTCTCGCTGACCGCGCAGCAGCCGTACAACAACGTGGTCCGCACCGCCGTGGAGGCGCTCGCGGCCGTGCTCGGCGGCACCAACTCGCTGCACACCAACGCCCTGGACGAGACCCTCGCGCTGCCCAGCGAGCAGGCCGCGGAGATCGCGCTGCGCACGCAGCAGGTGCTGATGGAGGAGACCGGCGTCGCCAACGTCGCGGACCCGCTGGGCGGTTCCTGGTACATCGAGCAGCTCACCGACCGGATCGAGGCGGACGCCGAGAAGATCTTCGAGCAGATCAAGGAGCGGGGCCTGCGGGCCCACCCCGACGGGCGGCACCCCATCGGCCCCGTCACCTCCGGCATCCTGCGCGGCATCGAGGACGGCTGGTTCACCGGCGAGATCGCCGAGTCCGCCTTCCGTTACCAGCAGTCCCTGGAGAAGGGCGAGAAGCGGGTCGTCGGCGTCAACGTCGCCACCGGCTCCGTCACCGGCGACCTGGAGATCCTCCGGGTCAGCCACGAGGTCGAGCGCGAACAGGTCCGCGCCCTGGCCGCCCGCAAGGCCGCCCGCGACGACACAGCCGTACGCGAGGCCCTGGACGCCATGCTGGCCGCCGCCCGCTCCGGGACCAACATGATCGAGCCGATGCTCGAAGCGGTCCGTGCGGAGGCGACCCTCGGCGAGATCTGCGGGGTGCTGCGCGACGAGTGGGGGGTGTACACCGAGCCGGCCGGCTTCTGACCCGGCATCCGGAGACGATCGAGTCGGCCTGCCGGTCGAGGGGGCCTCGTTCGCGGAACTCCTGGTGGAGGAAGGGCTTCACCGGGTCTGACACCGGCCCGGCGGGCGACGCGGGGGCGGGGCGGAACGGGATTCCGCCCCTGCGTGTCAGGTCGCCGCGGACGCGGCCAGACCGTTCAGGAGGAGGTGGGAGAAGCCCCGGGCCCACTCCTCGTCCGCCGGTTTGCCGCTGACCAGGGTGCGGTGGACCACCGCGCCCGCCGCCATGTCGAAGATCAGGTCGACCGTGCGCGCGGACTCCTCCGGGTCGGCCTCCGGCGGGAGTTCGCCCCGCTCCTGGGCCCGCGCCCGCCCCGTCAGCACCAGCCGCTTCTGCCGCTCCACGATCGAGGTCCGCACCCGCTCCCGCAGCGCGTCGTCACGCGTGGACTCCGCGACCACGCCCATCAGCCCGCACCTGGCCTCCGGACGCTCCAGGATCGCCGCGAACTGGAGCACCACGCCCTCGATGTCGGCGGCCAGCGAGCCCCGGTCGGGCAGTGCCAGCTCGTCGAAGAGTTCTGCCACCGCGTCCACCACCAGCTCGTGCTTGCCCGACCACCGGCGGTAGAGCGTCGTCTTCGCCACCCCGGCCCGCACGGCCACGTCGGACAACGTCAGCCCGGACCAGCCCAGTTCCACCAGGGCCTCCCGCGTGGCGGCCAGGATCGCGGCGTCCGCGGCGGCGCTGCGCGGGCGCCCGGTACGGCTGGCGGGGGTGCGGCTCTGCATGAAAGGACCCTAGCCGGGTACCTCGCCAAGTGGTGAGAGAGATCACCGGGAACCGCTGTCGCCGAAGCCCTCACAGCTATTACGCTACGACTCGTAGCGAAAGCCCGTGACGGACGTACACGGGCTTTCGGCCACTGGCGCGGGTGGGGACCCGGCGCCGGCCGCGATCACCGACCACGATCGTTTTTTTCCTTCATGCGCCGGAACGGGGGAGGATGGACGCATGCAGCCACGCAACATGTCCATGAGCGGCGTCGTCGACCTCGCCGCGGTGAAGGCGGCCCAGGAGGCCAAGGCCAAGGCGGAGCAGGCGCGCGCCGAAGCCGCCCGCCATGGCGGCGCCGGCGCGGTGTCGCCGGCCGACCTCGTCATCGATGTCGATGAGGCGGGCTTCGAGCAAGAAGTCCTCCAGCGCTCCGCCGAAGTCCCGGTCGTCATCGACTTCTGGGCCGAATGGTGTCAGCCCTGCAAGCAGCTCAGCCCGGTGCTGGAGCGGCTGGCCGTCGAGTACGGCGGGCGCTTCCTGCTCGCCAAGATCGACGTCGACGCCAACCAGCTGCTGATGCAGCAGTTCGGGGTCCAGGGAATCCCGGCCGTCTTCGCGGTCGTCGCGGGGCAGGCGCTGCCGCTCTTCCAGGGCGCGGCCGACGAGCAGCAGATCAGGGAGACCCTCGACCAGCTGGTCCAGGTCGCCGAGCAGCGCTTCGGCCTGACCGGTCTGACCGTCGACCCGGACGCGGCTCCGGGTGCCGCCCCCGCGGCCGAAGCGCCGGCGGGGCCGTACGACGCCCTGCTGGCGGCCGCGGTGGATGCGCTGGACGCCGGCGACCTGGGCGGTGCCGTGCAGGCGTACAAGAACGTGCTCAGCGACGACCCTGCCAACACCGAGGCCAAGTTCGGTCTCGCACAGGCCGAGTTGCTCCAGCGGGTGCAGAACCTCGACCCGCAGAGGGTGCGCGGGGACGCGGCCGAGAAGCCCGGTGACGCCGACGCCCAGATCGCCGCCGCCGACCTGGATCTGGTGGGCGGTCATGTCGAGGACGCCTTCGGCCGCCTCATCGAGACCGTGCGCCGTACCGCCGGTGACGACCGGGACGCGGTGCGCCGCCGGCTGCTGGAGCTGTTCGAGGTCGTGGGAGCCGACGACCCGAGGGTGGTGGCCGCGCGCAGGGCGCTTGCGCGAGCGCTGTTCTGACTCCGAGTCGGACGACGGGACGCGTGGTGCCGGGCTCGCCGGATGGCCGGTCTGATGCCTCAGCGATCACGCTTTACCAAAACTTGGTAAACCTACCCGCTGTTACTACGAGTAAGTCAAAGCCGTTGGTCTGTCCGGCTTCGCCCGGGGAACAACGGCTTTGCTCTGCCCAGTGGTCGCACGGTCCGTCGCCCTCCGAGACCGCTGGGTCGTTGTTCGGTTATCGCGCCGTTACTAGCCGGTAACGGCGCCCCTTGTGCGGGCGGCCAGAATGCACCACGATCGGCCACGCTCGGTCCACTTCCGTACCCCGGCAGCCGGCCGGGAAGCGGGAGACTCTGGGTCCCCACCGAGCAGAGCCGGCGGCAGTGGCGCCGGCTCTGGGACAGGGGGGTCTTCACCCTCCCGGTGAAGCCTGTCCCGAAGGTTGTGCGTGATGTGCGTCAGGCATGACCAGTGGTTGTCGCTCGGGGGTGAACGCCGGTCGTGCGGGCGCGGATTCGCTCCGCCGGACGCCTGGCGCTCCCCTTCCCGAGGACGTAGCACTTCTCCCATCCCTGCCCGGCCGAGCCGCCCGTTGGGGCGATCCCGGGACAGGAGATGTACGTCCGAGAAGGAGGAAATATGGAGTCCCAGGTGCGTGGCGGGACCAGATGGAAGCGCTTCGCCGTGGTCATGGTGCCCAGCGTCGCTGCCGCGGCATGTGTCGGTATGGGTCTGGCGCAGGGTGCCCTCGCGGCGTCCTTCAGCGTCTCCGGCCAGGAGTTCAAGGTCGGCGCCCAGCATCTGCACGGTGACGGCTTCGCCCAGTACGGCGGCATCGACAGCGGCTACACGACGACCGAGGGCAAGGCCAAGACGATCCACCCGGTCGCGATCTCGTCGTTCAAGACGGCCGAGATCACGAAGATGTGCCAGTCGGTCAAGACGGAGATCCCTCTCATAGGGAAGACGGTCTACCTCCGGCTGGACGCCGGTCCGGACGACAATCACAAGGTCACGGCGGAGAACCTCTACATCGACGTCGCTCAGCTCGACGCCACCGCGGAGTTCCACAACATCGACATCGGTGTTGCCGTCAAGGACAAGACTCGTGGCCCGGACGTCAAGGACCAGACCACCCTGCCGGGCGGCTTCGCCCAGCAGGCGGAGTCGGCCGACCTCTACGACGTCGAGCAGACGGCGTGGGCGACCACGGCGGGCACCTTCACGCTCAACGGCCTGAAGATGCGCCTCGGCTTCGACCCGAAGATGGAATGTTACTGACGGCTCCGGCCCTCAGGTCACTCCCAGCCGGCTGAACCGTGGCCGGGAGGGGCGGGGAAGCGCGAGCTTCCCCGCCTTCCGTTCCGCCTCTCCATCCCCGTCCGGTGCCAGGCACCGGGCCCCCGCACCGCAGACTCACACCTTCCGGCTTCTCCACCCGTACGGCCTAGCCGGTATGAACTACCACCGGACCCAGGGAGCTGTTTTCCATGAGTGCCGAGACTCCGGTCCAGAGCGTCGCGACTTTCACCCGGCTGCGCCTGCGATTCCGTGACTGGCGGGGTGGCCGGCCGTTCTGGGCGGGTCTGTTCACCTTGCTCGGCGGACTGCCGATCGCCTACTTCCCCTACGCCACGCTGAAACTGGGCACCATGGCGGTCGCCATGGCGACGACCGCCGGCGCGGGTTCGCTGATCATCGGGATTCTTCTGGTCACCCTTGGCCTGACCATGTGGTTCCAGAAGGCCACCCGGATCTTCGCGGGCGTCGCGGCGATCCTGCTGGCGCTGGTGTCCCTGGTGGTCTCCAACATCGGTGGCTTCGTCGTGGGCTTCGTACTGGCGCTGCTCGGCGGCGCGTTGTCCATCGCCTGGGCACCGGCCAGGAAGGCTGCCCCGGTCACCGGGGACGCCCCGGCCGACACCGGCACGGGATACGTCCCGGCTCCGCTCGCGGGCGACGAGCACGCCCCGCTGTCCGGGGGCGTGCCCGCGCAGAGTGCCCGGACCGACGACTCCAACGGGGGGTACCGTGCAGGCTGACGAGGCCCGCGGTCAGATCGCGGCGGCGACGCCGGAGCGGGAGAGAACCGGCCCGCGTCACGCCGCGCCGCGCAAGCCGCTGCTGAACCGGCTGCACGTGCCCGCCGGCAAGGCCATAGCCATGGCGGCGATGCCGACAGCCGTGCTCATGGGCATGGGGTTCACGCCCACGCTGGCCGCCGCCCGTGACCAGCCCTCCAACGCGAAGCTGGCGGACGAGTACAAGGACTGCGTGGCCGCCCTCGGCGGCGACCAGGCCGAGGACTCCGCCGGCCCGTCGCCGTCCGCGAGCGAGTCCGAGAACGCCAAGGACGACGGCGCCAAGGGCGACAAGGCCACCGACGCCAAGGGCGCCCAGGACGACAAGGGCGCCGGCTCCGACAGCGTCAAGGACGGGAACGCCTCTCCGCCGGATTCAGGTTCCGGCGACGAGGCCGCCCCCGAGCCCGCGCCCGCCTCCTCCGAGCCGGCGGCCGTGACCTCCGCGAAGCCTTATGCCGCCACCGAGTCACCCTCGGCGAGTGCGAAGGACTCCGGGGGCGGCGTGCTCGGCTCAGTCGGGGACGCGATCGGCGATGTGCTGACCGGCGCCGAGAAGTCCCCCACGCCGACCCCGACGCCGACTGCGACCTCGACGCCGACACCGACCGCGACCTCGACGCCGGCTCCGGCACCGGCACCGTCCGAGTCCGAGGCCGCTCCCGAACCGGCGCCCACCGCCTCCTCGTCGTCGGCGCCCGCCGCTCCCGGCGACGCGGGCCAGGGCGACGCGGGCAGGGGCGGGGGCAGGTCCGCCGGCAAGCAGGGCGTAGGGGCCGACGAACCGTCGGACGAGGCCACGCAGAGCCCCGAGGCGTCCGCCTCCGCCTCCGCGTCCGCCACGCCCAGCCCCTCCGCCAGCGCCTCCGCCGATCCGGAGAACTGCGAGAAGGCCACCGACGCCGTCGGCGGCGTGGACAACAAGGTGCTGCTCCCGGACGACCCCTGGTTCCTCAGAGCCAGTTCGCTGAAGCTCCACCAAGCCGACTACAAGGGCATCGTCGAGGTAAGGACCTCCAGCGGCAGGACCAAGAGGGTGCTGAAGTACGTCATCTCGGGCGGTAGCGAGATCGGCGATCTGCACCAGACGGTCACGGACAAGGCCAGCGGCAAGACGTACCACGTCCAGGCCGGCAAGGGCACGACGTCCACGATCAAGGGCGGCCCCACGGTGATGTACACCGAGAGCATCTCGGGGAAGCTGCTCGGTCTGTTCCCGCTGACCTTCACCCCGGACAGCCCGCCGCCGCTGAACCCGCCCGAAATCCTCTTCACCGATGTGACGGTCCGCCAGGCCGGTCAGTTCGGCGGCACGCTGAGCATCCCCCACCTCCACCAGTACATCGACTGAACCGGAACCATGAGCCCGTCCGGGAGCCACACAGCACCGTGGCCCGGTCCCCCTCAAGCGGAGGGAGACCGGGCCACGGTCATGTCGGGCGGAACGTCAGTTGCGGTCGCCGCCGCCCACGTGGTGCACCCGGACCATGTTGGTGGTGCCGGAAACCCCGGGGGGCGAACCGGCGGTGATGACGACCGTGTCGCCGTCGTTGAAACGGCCCAGCTTGGCCAGCTCCTGGTCGACCATGTCCACCATCTCGTCCGTGGTGTTCACGAACGGCACCACGTGCGACTCCACGCCCCAGCTCAGCGTGAGCTGGTTGCGGGTGCCCTCGTCCGTGGTGAAGGCCAGGATCGCCTGAGCCGCGCGGTAGCGGGAGAGCCGGCGCGCGGTGTCACCGGACTTGGTGAACGCGATCAGGCCCTTGCCGCCCAGGAAGTCGGCGATCTCGGCCGCCGCACGGGCCACCGAACCACCCTGCGTACGCGGCTTCTTGCCCGGCACCAGCGGCTGGAGGCCCTTGGAGAGCAGCTCCTCCTCGGCCGCCTTGACGATCTTCGACATCGTCTTGACGGTCTCCACCGGGTACGCGCCCACGCTGGACTCGGCCGACAGCATGACCGCGTCCGCGCCGTCCAGGATCGCGTTGGCCACGTCGGACGCCTCGGCGCGGGTCGGCCGGGAGTTTGTGATCATCGACTCCATCATCTGGGTCGCCACGATCACCGGCTTGGCGTTGCGCCGGCACAGCTCGATCAGGCGCTTCTGCACCATCGGGACCTTCTCGAGCGGGTACTCGACGGCGAGGTCACCACGGGCGACCATCACACCGTCGAACGCCATCACGACGTCCTCCATGTTCTCGACCGCCTGCGGCTTCTCCACCTTGGCGATCACCGGGACCCGGCGGCCCTCCTCGTCCATCACCTTGTGGACGTCCTGCACGTCCCCCGCGTCGCGGACGAAGGAGAGGGCGACCATGTCGCAGCCCATGCGCAGAGCGAAGCGCAGGTCCTCGACGTCCTTCTCGGACAGCGCGGGCACGTTGACGGCCGCGCCGGGCAGGTTGATGCCCTTGTGGTCGGAGACGACACCGCCCTCGATGACGATCGTCTTCACCCGCGGGCCCTCGACGTCCACGACCTTCAGTTCGACGTTGCCGTCGTTGATCAGGATCTGGTCGCCGCGCGAGACGTCACCCGGCAGGCCCTTGTACGTCGTACCGCAGCTGTGCTTGTCGCCCGGTACGTCCTCGGTCGTGATGACGAACTCGTCACCGCGCTCCAGCTCCACCGGACCCTCGGCGAAGGTCTCCAGCCGGATCTTCGGGCCCTGGAGGTCGGCCAGCACGCCGATGGCGCGGCCGGTCTCCTTGGCGGCGGCCCGGACGCGGTCGTACCGCGCCTGGTGCTCGGCCTGGGTGCCGTGACTGAAGTTGAAACGGGCCACATTCATGCCCGCCTCGATCATGGCGACGAGCTTGTCGTGGGAGTCGACCGCGGGGCCGAGAGTACAGACGATTTTCGAACGGCGCATGAGGCGATCCTATCGGTTTGTTTCACTGCGGAATATTCCGGCCGGCGGAGAGACAAATGGGCGGACAGGCGCTCAGGCGTGTTACTGCGGTGTAATGTTCAGCCTTCCTTTCCTGCCGCCGTTCCCGCTGCCGCTCCGACCAGTGCGTAGGTCTGGGTGGCGATCTCCAGTTCCTCGTCGGTCGGCACCACCGCGACCGCCACCCGGGCGTCCCCGGGCGAGACGAGCCGCGGCTCCCCGCTCCGTACGGCGTTCAGCTCCTCGTCCACGGCCAGGCCCAGGCCCGTCAGGCCCGCGACCGCCGCCGAACGCACGGCCGCCGCGTTCTCCCCGACCCCGGCCGTGAACGCGACAGCGTCCACCGAGCCGAGTACGGCGTAATAGGCGCCGATGTACTTCTTGATGCGGTGAATGTAAATGTCGAAGGCGAGAGCCGCCGCTTCGTCGCCCTCGTCCACCCGACGCCGGATCTCCCGCATGTCATTGTCCCCGCACAGCCCGAACAGACCGCTCCTCTTGTTGAGGAGAGTGTCGATCTCGTCCATGGACATTTCCCCGACACGGGCCAAATGGAAGATGACGGCCGGGTCCAGATCACCGGACCGGGTACCCATCACCAGCCCCTCCAGCGGGGTCAGCCCCATCGAGGTGTCCACGCACCGGCCCCGCTCGACCGCCGAGGCGGAGGCGCCGTTGCCCAGGTGCAGCACGATGACGTTCACCTCCTCCTGTGCCTTGCCCAGCAGCCGCGCGGTCTCCCGCGCCACATAGGCGTGCGAGGTGCCGTGGAAGCCGTAGCGGCGGATGCGGTACCGGTCGGCGATCGCCGGGTCGATCGCGTACCGGGCCGCGGACTCCGGCATCGAGGTGTGGAACGCGGTGTCGAACACGGCGACCTGCGGCAGGTCGGGGCGCAGCGCCATGGCGGTACGGATGCCCGTCAAATTGGCCGGGTTGTGCAGCGGGGCGACCGGGATCAGCCGCTCGATCTCGGTGAGCACCGACTCGTCGATGACGGTGGGCTCGGTGAAGAACATGCCGCCGTGCACCACCCGGTGCCCGATCGCGGCCAGTTCGGGCGAGTCCAGGCCCAGGCCGTCGCGGGCCAGTTCCCCGGCGACCGACTTCAGCGCGGTCTCGTGGTCGGCGATCGGGCCGCTCTGCTCGCGGGTCTCGCCGGTGGCCGGCCGGGTGTGCGTCAGCCGGGAGGTCTGCTCGCCGATCCGCTCCACGAGGCCCACCGCGAGACGGCTGCTGTCCCGCATGTCCAGGAGCTGGTACTTCAGCGAGGACGAGCCGGAGTTGAGGACGAGTACACGGGTCGGGGTCACTGCGGGTAAGTCCTTTCGGCCGGCGCCTGCGCCTGGATCGCGGTGATGGCGACCGTGGTGACGATGTCCTGCACCAGCGCGCCGCGCGAGAGGTCGTTGACCGGTTTGCGCAGCCCCTGGAGGACCGGGCCGACCGCGATCGCCCCGGCCGAGCGCTGGACGGCCTTGTAGGTGTTGTTGCCCGTGTTGAGGTCCGGGAAGATCAGCACGCTGGCCTGGCCGGCCACCTCCGAGCCGGGCAGCTTGGTCGCTGCCACGGCGGCGTCCACGGCCGCGTCGTACTGGATCGGGCCCTCGATCTTCAGGTCGGGCCGCTGCTCGCGGGCCAGCTCGGTCGCCTCACGCACCTTGTCCACATCGGCGCCGGAGCCGGACGTGCCGGTGGAGTACGACAGCATGGCGATCCTCGGCTCCACGCCGAACTGCGCGGCTGTCACCGCCGACTCCACCGCGATGTCCGCGAGCTGCTCGGCGTTCGGGTCGGGGTTGACCGCGCAGTCGCCGTAGACCAGCACCTTGTCGGCGAGGCACATGAAGAAGACCGAGGAGACGATGGCGGAGTCCGGCTTGGTCTTGATGATCTCGAAGGCCGGGCGGATGGTGGCCGCGGTGGAGTGCACCGAGCCGGACACCATGCCGTCGGCCAGGCCCTCCTGGACCATCAGGGTGCCGAAGTAGTTGACGTCGGAGACCACGTCGTAGGCCAGTTCCACGGTGACGCCCTTGTGGGCGCGGAGCGCGGCGTACTTCTCGGCGAAGGAGTCGCGCAGCTCGGAGGTGGCCGGGTCGATCAGCCGGCAGTCGCCCAGGTCGATGCCGAGGTCGGCGGCCTTCTTGCGGATCTGGTCCACCGGGCCGAGCAGGGTGAGGTCGCACACGCCCCGGCGCAGCAGCACCTCGGCCGCGTGCAGCACCCGCTCCTCGGTGCCCTCGGGCATGACGACGCGGCGCTTGTCGGAGCGGGCCTGCTCCAGCAGCTTGTGCTCGAACATCATCGGGGTGACCCGGCCGCCGCTGGGCGCCGAGACCCTGCGGGCCAGGTCGGCGGTGTCGGCGTACCGCTCGAACAGGCCGAGCGCGGTCTCCGTCTTGCGCGGGGTGGCGGCCGTCATCCGGCCCTCCAGCGAGAACAGCTGCCCGGCGGTGGGGAAGCTGGTGCCGGCCACCGACAGCACGGGGGTGCCTGGGGCGAGGCGGGCGGCCAGGGTGAGGACCTCCTCGCTCGGCACCTCGTTCAGGGTGAGCAGCACACCGGCGATCGGCGGGGTGCCCGCGCTGTGCGCGGCCAGCGAGCCGACGACCAGGTCGGCGCGGTCGCCCGGGGTCACGACCAGACAGCCGGGGGTCAGGGCGGCGAGGAAGTTGGGCAGCATGGCGCCGCCGAAGACGAAGTCCAGCGCGTCGCGGGAGAGGCCGGAGTCGTCGCCGAGCAGCACCTCGGCGCCCAGCGCGTGCGCGATCTGCGAGACGGTCGGCGCGGACAGGGCGGGCTCGTCGGGCAGCACGTAGCAGGGCACCGGCAGCCGGTCGGCGAGGCGCTCGGCGATCTCGTCGCGGTCCTCGCGGGCGGCCCGGTTGGCGACCATGGCGAGCACGTCGCAGCCGAGGCCGGCATAGGCGCGACAGGCGTTGCGGATCTCGGCGAGCACCGACTCGGCGGACTGCTCGCGGGCGCCGACCACCGGGATCACCGACGCGCCGAACTCGTTGGCGAGGCGCGCGTTGAGCGCCAGCTCGTCGGGGAGCTGGGTGGCGGCGAAGTCGGTGCCGAGGACCAGGACCACGTCGTAGTCGCGTGCGACCAGGTGGAAGCGGTCGACCAGGGCGGAGACGAGTTCGTCGGTGCCGCGCTCGGCCTGGAGCGCTGACGCCTCCTGGTACCCCATGCCGTAGACGGTGCCGGGGTCCTGGCTCAGGCGGTAGCGGGACCGCAGCAGCTCGAACAGACGGTCGGGGCCGTCGTGCGCCAGGGGACGGAACACCCCGACCCGGTCCACCTGCCGGGTCAGCAGCTCCATGACCCCCAGGTCGACGACCTGGCGGCCGTCCCCCCGGTCGATCCCGGTCACGTACACGCTGCGTGTCACGCGTGCTCTCCGATCCTCGCTCGTACGGCGTCCTTCTTCGGGCGTCGCCGCACGCTGTCACAGAAATCGCCCACCCGAGGTGAGCGCAACCCTCTTGACAATACCTGCGCGGCTGGATAAGGCGCCCGTCAGCTCCAGAGACCCCGTACCCGCTGGTGGGCCCGGTGGTCGTCCCCTCTTCGGCGGCCGTGAAAGAATCGGAACGGCTCACCGGTACCCACAGCGAGCACCATGACGGGCAGGAGACGTGGCACGATGCGCATCGGAGTTCTCACCGCAGGCGGCGACTGCCCCGGCCTGAACGCCGTCATCCGGTCGGTCGTGCACCGCGCCGTGGCGCACTACGGCGACGAGGTCATCGGCTTCGAGGACGGCTACCGGGGGCTGCTCGACAGCCACTACCGCTCCCTGGACCTGGACGCGGTCAGCGGCATCCTGGCGCTCGGCGGCACCATCCTCGGTTCCTCCCGCCTGGAGCGCGACCGGCTGCGCGAGGCGTGCGAACGGGCCACCGACATGGCCGAGGAGTTCGGCATCGACGCGCTGATCCCGATCGGCGGCGAGGGCACCCTGACGGCCGCCCGCATGCTGTCCGACGCGGGCCTGCCGGTCGTCGGTGTGCCGAAGACCATCGACAACGACATCTCCGGCACCGACCGCACCTTCGGCTTCGACACCGCCGTGGGCGTGGCCACCGAGGCGATGGACCGCCTCAAGACGACCGCCGAGTCCCACCAGCGGGTCATGGTGGTCGAGGTCATGGGCCGGCACGCGGGCTGGATCGCGCTGGAGTCCGGCATGGCCGCCGGCGCCCACGGCATCTGCCTGCCCGAGCGCCCCTTCGACCCGGCCGACCTGATGAAGATGGTCGAGGAACGGTTCGCGCGCGGCAAGAAGTTCGCCGTGATCTGCGTCGCCGAGGGCGCCCACCCGCTCGACGGCACGATGGACTACGGCAAGGGCGACATCGACCAGTTCGGCCACGAGCGCTTCCAGGGCATCGGCACCGCCCTCGCCTACGAGCTGGAGCGCCGCCTCGGCAAGGAGGCCCGCCCGGTCATCCTCGGCCACATCCAGCGCGGCGGCACCCCCACCGCCTACGACCGCGTCCTCGCCACCCGCTTCGGCTGGCACGCCGTGGAGGCCGCCCACCGGGGCGAGTTCGGCGGCATGACCGCGCTGCGCGGCACCGACATCGCGATGGTCCCGCTGGCGGAGGCGGTGACCGAGCTGAAGACGGTCCCGCTCTCCCGGATGGACGAGGCGGAGTCGGTCTTCTAGGGCCGGACAGGCCCTGGCGGGCCCGCCTCAGCGCCCCCGCCCCCGTCCCTCCTCCTCGGACAGCCAGCGGTAGATCAGTTCCGGGCGGCCCACCTGGCCGTACTGGGGGCTGCGGGCCGCTCTGGCGACGGTGACCAGGTGTTCCAGGTACCGGCGGGCCGTGATCCGGGAGATGCCCACGGATTCGGCGACGCCCGCCGCGGTGAGGCCGGCGGGGGAGTGCCGGAGGGCCGCCGTGACGCGCTGCAGGGTCGGCGCGCTCAGCCCCTTGGGGAGGGCGGCCGGCGCGGGGGTGCGCAGGGCGGCCAACGCCCGGTCGACCTCTTCCTGGCCGCTCGCCTCGCCCGCCGCCGCGTGGTACTCGGCGTAACGCAGCAGGCGGTCGCGGAGGGTGGCGAAGGTGAAGGGCTTCAGCACGTACTGGACGACGCCCAGCGAGACGCCCTCCCGGACCACCGCCAGGTCGCGGGCCGAGGTCACCGCTATGACGTCCGCCTGATGGCCCGCCGCGCGCAGGGAGCGGGCCAGCTGGAGTCCGTGCACGTCGGGGAGGTGCAGGTCGAGCAGGAGGAGGTCGACCGGGGTGCGGTCCAGGACCCGGCGGGCGGCGGCCCCGGTGCCCGCCCGGCCGACGGCCGTGAAGCCCGGCACCCGGCCGACGTAGAGCACATGCGCGTCCGCCGCCACGGGGTCGTCCTCGACGACCAGGACACGGATGGGCGGCTGCTCGGGGGTCATACGCCGCCTCCCGGCGCCGGGGCGGCACCCGTCCTGGCGGGCGGTCGCAGCGGCAGCCGGGCCTCGAACACCGCGCCGCCGCCCGCCGCCTCGGTCACCGTCAGCGTGCCGGTGAGCCGGGTGACCGCCTGCCGGGCCAGCGCCAGCCCCAGACCCCGGCCGCCCGGACCGGCCGGCTTGGTGGTGAAGCCGCGCCGGAACACCAGGTCCGCGTGGGCCGGGTCGACACCGGGCCCGGTGTCCGCCACCCGCAGCAGCAGCGCCTCCCCGATCGCGTACGCCGTCACCGTGACCCGCGCCCCCGCGCTGCCCTGCGCCGCGTCCACCGCGTTGTCGGTCAGGTTGCCCAGGATGGTGACGAGGTCGCGCACCGCGAGGTCCGCCGGGAGCACGCCGTCGTCCAGCCGGCTCTCGGGCGAGACGACCAGCTCCACGCCCCGCTCGTGCGCCTGCGCGGTCTTGCCCAGCAGCAGCGCCGCCAGTACGGGTTCGCCGACCGCCGCCACCACCTGGTCGGTGAGCGTCTGGGCCAGCTCCAGTTCGGCCGTGGCGAACTCCACCGCCTCCTCCGCCCTCCCCAGCTCGATCAGCGACACCACGGTGTGCAGCCGGTTGGCCGCCTCGTGCGCCTGGGACCGCAACGCCTGACTGAACCCGCGCTCGGAGTCCAACTCACCGGTCAGTGACTGGAGTTCGGTCACGTCCCGGAGCGTGACGACCGTACCCCGGTGCTCCCCGCCGGACACGGGTGAGGTGTTGACCACCAGGACGCGGGAGGCGGTGAGATGCACCTCGTCCACCCGGGGCTCGGACGACAGCAGCGCCCCGGTGAGCGGCCCCGGCAGCCCCAGCTCCGCGGCCGAGCGGCCGACGACGTCGCCGACGACCCCAAGCAGCTCCCGTCCGCCGTCGTTGATCAGCGCCACCCGACAGCCCCCGTCCAGCATCAGCAGCCCCTCGCGCACCGCGTGCAGCGCCGCCTGATGGTAGTCGTGCATCCGGCTCAGCTCGGCCGCGTTCATCCCGTGGGTGTGCCGCCGCAGCCGCGCGTTGATGACGTACGTGCCCAACGCGCCCAGCAGCAGCGCCGCGCCCGCCACCCCGAGCAGCGCCGTCACCTGGTCCTGGACCCGCGCGCTGATCGCCTCCACCTTGATCCCGGCGCTGACCAGCCCCACCACCCGGCCCCCGTCCGTCACCGGGGTCACCGCGCGCACGGAGGGGCCCAGCGTGCCGGTGTACGTCTCGGTGAAGGTGTGCCCCCGCAGGGCGGGGCCGGTCCGGCCGAGGAAGCGCCGGCCTATCTCGTCCCGGGTCGGATGGGTCCAGCGGATGCCCGCCGGGTCCATGATCGTGACGAAGTCGACGTCGGCGTCCCGCATCACCTGGAGCGCGTACGGCTCCAGCTCGGCCGAGGGGTCCGGGGTGCGGATCGCCGCGCGGACCGAGGGGGCGTCCGCGATGGACCGGGCCACCGCCGTGACCTGACGCACCGCCGCGTCCCGGGCCTGGCGCTGGTCGTTGACGTAGGTGAACAGCGCGTACCCGGCCACCACCACCGCGACCAGCACCGCCTGCATGGTGAACAACTGGCCCGCCAGGCTGCGGGGTCGGGGGAGGGCGGGGGCGCGCATGCCAGCAGTCTGCCGGTCCGTCCGGGCGTGAACTCGATGACGTGAACTCAATGAACGGAAGGGTGACCGCGCTCACACGGCGGGAGATAGTCTCCGCGATCCCCCGCAACGCCCGGACGTGAGTCGCACGCCGGTCATGCCGACGAAGACGTCAAGGAGAGCAGTCGTGGCCGCCAGCACCCCCGGTACGGCACCAGCCGCCCCCGCCGTGAAGCGGGACCGGACCCATTACCTGTACATCGCCGTCATCGCGGCGGTCGCGCTCGGCATCGCCGTGGGCCTGATCTGGCCCGACGCGGGCGTGGAACTGAAGCCGCTCGGCACCGGGTTCGTGAACCTGATCAAGATGATGATCTCGCCGATCATCTTCTGCACGATCGTGCTCGGTATCGGCTCGGTGCGGAAGGCCGCGAAGGTCGGCGCGGTCGGCGGTATCGCGCTCGGCTACTTCACCGTGATGTCGCTGGTGGCGCTCGCCATCGGCCTCGTTGTCGGCAACGTCCTGCACCCCGGCGAGGGCCTGCACCTGACCGAAGCGCTCCGCCACACCGGGCACGCGCAGGTCGCCGGCGACGCGCTGCCCCCGGTCGACTTCGTGCTGTCGATCATCCCGGTCACCTTCGTGTCCGCCTTCACCGAGGGCCAGGTCCTGCAGACCCTGCTGGTCGCGCTGCTGGCCGGGTTCGCGCTCCAGGCGATGGGCGCGGCCGGGCAGCCGGTGCTGCGGGGCATCGAGCACATCCAGCGGCTGGTCTTCCGCATCCTGGCCATGGTCATGTGGGCAGCACCCCTCGGCGCCTTCGGCGCGATAGCGGCCGTCGTCGGCTCGGCCGGCCTGGACGCGCTGAAGAGCCTCGCCGTGCTGATGCTCGGCTTCTACGTCACCTGTGTGCTGTTCGTCTTCGTGGTGCTCGGCACGCTGCTGCGGATCGTCGCCGGGCTGAACATCCTCCTGCTGCTGAAGTACCTCGCCCGCGAGTTCCTGCTGATCCTGTCCACGTCGTCCTCGGAGTCCGCGCTGCCGAGGCTCATCGCCAAGCTGGAGCACCTCGGCGTCAGCAAGGCGGTCGTGGGCATCACCGTGCCGACCGGGTACTCCTTCAACCTCGACGGCACCATGATCTACATGACCATGGCGTCCCTGTACATCGCGGACGCGCTGGGCACCCCGATGTCCCTCGGCGAGCAGATCCCGCTGCTGCTCTTCCTGCTGCTGGCGTCCAAGGGCGCGGCCGGGGTCAGCGGCGCCGGTCTCGCCACCCTCGCCGGCGGTCTCCAGTCGCACAAGCCGGCGCTGGTCGACGGCATCGGCCTGATCGTCGGCATCGACCGCTTCATGAGCGAGGCGCGCGCCCTGACCAACTTCGCGGGCAACTCGGTCGCCACCGTGCTGATCGGTACGTGGACGAAGGAGATCGACTCGGAGCGGGTACGCCGGGTGCTCGCGGGAGAGCTGCCGTTCGACGAGACGACGTCGCTGGACGAGGAGCGGCCGCCTTCGGCCGAGGAGGAGGGCGGGAAGGAACTCGCCAGGGCGTGAGCCCGTAGCGGGTCCTCCGACCCCGGCCGCCCGACCCCGCCTGAACCGGGGCCGGGCGGCCGGTCCTTCACTCCGTACGGCCCGCCCGTGCCACCAACTCCGTTGCCGCACCGACCGGTACGCCCGCCGCCGTGAGCGCGGTGACCGCCGCAGCGCGGCCCGCCTCCTCGGGCGGGAGCAGACCCTCGTTCACCGACTCCATGACCGCGAAGAGCAGTTGCTCATGTACGAAGGCCAGCGCGGCGGCGGACAGTGGTGAGCTGAACACCCCTTCGTCGAGCCCGCGTTGGAGCACCCGTGTCTTCTCCTCGCGCAGCGGGGCGAGGCGGTCGCGGATGCCCTGGACGGTGACCGTGCGCTGGGCGAGGGCGATCAGCAGGCGGTAGCGGTCGGCGATCTCCCACACCGCGAGCACCGAGCGGGCCACCGACTCCGCCGGCCCGCCCTCGTCGACGCGGGCCCACACGTCCGCGTCGGTCAGCACCCGCACCGCCTCGTCCACGAGCGTGCCGATCAGCGCCTCCCGGCTCGGGAAGTGCCCGTACACCGTGCGCCGTACGACACCCGCCGCGCGCGCGATCTGGTCCATCGAGGCGTCCGGGTCGCGCAGCAGCTCGGTGAGGGCGACATCGAGGATGTGGCGCCTGTTGGCGTCGGCGCGGCTGGTGTTACCCGTGGTCATGGCAGTCATTGTGCACACCTTCTCGACTTGCACGTCACTGTGCAAGACCGTACATTGCACATCGTTGTGCAATTGCACGCCGCTGTGCAAGTTTCTGACTGCGCAGGTGTCTGTCCGTGCGCGCACCTTGCCGCGCACGTACCTGTCATGCCCGCTTCGAGGAAGGTCAGCCGCTGTCATGCGACTCGTCATGAACGAACCGGTCGAGAGGATGGAGCGCCCCTACGCCCGGCGCTGGTGGGCGCTGCTCGTGCTCTGTCTCAGCCTGCTGATCATCGTGATGGCCAACACCGCCCTCACGGTCGCCGCGCCCGACATGACCCGCGACCTCGGGCTGTCCAGCGCCGACCTCCAGTGGGTCATCGACGGCTACACCGTCCCGTACGCGGCGCTGATGCTGCTGCTCGGCGCGATCGGCGACAAGTACAGCCGGCGCGGGGCGCTCGTCCTCGGTCTCGTCGTCTTCGGCGGCGGCGGGGTGTTCGGCAACCTCGCGGACTCCTCGGCCACGGTCATCGCGGCCCGCGCGGTCATGGGCGTCGGCGCGGCGCTCATCATGCCCGCGACGCTCTCGCTGCTCGCGGCGACCTTCCCGCGCGCCGAGCGGGTCAAGGCGATCACCCTGTGGACGGCCACGGCCGGCCTCGCCATCGCCGCCGGCCCGGTCCTGGCGGGCGCGCTGCTGCGCGACCACGGCTGGGCCTCGACGTTCCTCATCAACGTGCCGGTCGCCGCCGTGGCGATCGTGGGCGCGCTGGTCCTCGTACCGCCGTCCAGGGCGGGCCACCACGAGCGCATCGACTACGTCGGCGGGCTGCTGTCGGTGCTGTGGATCGCCGCGCTCGTGTACATGATCATCGAGGGCCCGCACTTCGGTTGGGGCATCAGGGCGGTGACGGCGGCGGTGGTCGCGGGCCTGGGCCTGATCGCCTTCGTCCTGTGGGAACTGCGGCACCCGCGCCCGGTCCTGGACGTACGCCGCTTCGCCGACCGCCGCTTCGCGGGCTCCAACCTCGCGGTCGCCCTGTTCTTCCTGGCCGTCTTCGGCGCGTTCTACTACCTCACCCAGCACCTCCAGTTCGTCCTCGGCTACGACGCCCTGGAGACCGGCGTACGCATGCTGCCGCTGGCCGGCGCCGTCTTCGCCGGCTCCGCCCTGACCGGCTGTCTCACCCCGCGTGTCGGCATGCGCTGGACGGTCGGCGCGGGCATGGTCGCCGGCACGGTGGCGCTGGCGCTGCTGACGCGGGTCGACGCGGGCTCGACGTACGCCGACTTCGTCCCCTCCCTGGTCGTCCTGGGCCTCGCCATCGGCCTCGCCCTGTCCCCCTGCACCGACGCGATCATGGGCGCCTTCCCGGAGTCCGAACTCGGCGTGGGCGGCGCGGTCAACGACACGTCCCTCGAACTCGGCGGCTCCCTCGGCATCGCGATCCTGGGCTCGCTGCTGGCGACGTCGTACGACGACCACCTGACGTCGGCGACGAAGGGGTCCGGCCTCCCGGCCGACGCCCTCACCACGGCGCAGGACTCGGTGGGCGCCGGGTACGCGGTGGCCCAGGCCATCGGCGAGAAGGCCCACTCCCTCGCCGCGAAGGCGGCCGGGGCGGGGGACCCGCAGCAGGCGGCCCAACTGAAGCAGCAGGCGTCGTCCCTGGCGACGGGCGCGCAGCGGATGGCGGAGGCCGTGGGGGCGTCGTTCTCGGACGCGGTGGCCCGTACGAGCCTGATCGGGGCGGTGATCCTGGGGATCGGGACGCTCGTGGTGGCGGTGCTGCTGCCGGGGCGGGAAACGGTGCCTCTGGCGGAGGTCCCCGAGAAGGCGGCCGAGGTTCCGGAGGAGACCCCGGCCGAGGCGACCGCCAACTGACATCGGCTAACGTGCCGCTCCGAGGCTTGACGGAGCGGCACGTTAGCATGTGCGCCCGGCGGAGGAGGGGGGAGGACGGGTGGGGATCACCGTCCCGCGGACCGACATCGATAGCCTGGCCGACACCTGGGACGACATGGGACGGCTGACGCGGCGTTGGCTTCTCAAAGTCCCGAGGGAAGCGAGCGGCACATCTGAGCGGGAGACTTGTGAGGTGGTCGCGCCGGAGTCAACGCCGGACGGCTCGCTCAGCTTGCCAGATGTTTCAGGAAGTCCACCACGAACTTCTCCACGTCCTGTTTGCTGCTGACGTCACGCACATCGATGCGGTCAATCTGCCTGACCCCTGCGTTCCGAAGAAGCCGTTCGCGACTTTGATCGTCCGAGCGTCGACCCTTGTGATGGGGGCCGTCGATCTCGATCGCACCGACCCGACCGCGATAAGTGATCAGGAAGTCGGGTTCGAATGTGTGCTTCCGGACGCGTAGGGCCCCAAGGGGCGCGATTCCGATCGTGTCGTTGTCCGGCAGCTTCACCTGGTGTTCCTTCAGGACTTGGTACACACCGTGCTCCCACTCATTCGTGAAGTGGAGCCCGTCCTCCACGGGATGCTGTGGCTCTGTACGCACGCGCCGCGCCTGATTGGTGGGACGCGGGCCGCCGACCGCCTTGAGCTGCTTCCTCCAGTCAAGTCCCACGCTCGGGAGGATCGGGCGTACAAAGAGGCCCTTGATCTCAAACTTGTCCTTGCGTGTGGCAGCCCGCATCTCTCCCTCGATCCGGTCAAGGCTCTCCTGGGTGAACTGTGGGACGAGATGAGGCTCCACTTCCAGGTACGCGTCGTAGAAATCCACGCCCCAGTCCGTTTCGCTGTACTCCAGGTCCAGCGTCACAAGCTCAGCGAGCATGGCGGCCAACTCAGAGGCCTTGGCGTCTCCCTCTTGATGAAGGAGGATCGCAGTGGTGCCGAGTACTTTCTCGCTACGAAGTCGGTGAACCTCGTCAGCACTCATACCGTCGGAGTTGGCCAGCATGTCGTCCAGAGAGCGCAGCGCATCGGGCATGCGACTGATTGTCGCACCGCACACCGACAGTCGGGTTTGATCTCAGGTGAGTTAGGAAGGGCTGGAGGCCCGGATGGCTTCCGCGATCCGCTCGGCGGCCTCGGCGCGCACCATGCCCAGGTGCACGTACGGCTTGCCGCTATGGGTCACCATTGGGCGCACGCTGCCCCAGACACTTTCCGGAAGCCCCAGATCGACCAAGGCTGCCTTGATGGCGTCCGCCGCGTTCGAGGCCGCTCTATTGCCGTCCCGGTATGTTTGCATGTCCGTCGTCACCGGTGGCCTCCGGAGTGATCGCGGATGTTCGTGGCGTGCTTGGCGGCCAGGTCGATGTCTCCAGTCGCCTCGGTGGCCTTGAGGCTCTGCCATTCGGTCTGGCACGTCGCACAGTCGGCAACCGGCGCGCAGTCCAGCAACCATGCGTTGAAGCCCATCGGCAGGTCTACCGGCGGCCCCTGAGTCGTCTTGTGGCGCATCGCGTCTCCCCGGAGTTGTGACAACCGCCTGACGACGGTAGAGCGCGGGCAAGCAGCCGGTCCAAGAAGTTGCACGTGGTTGCACGTGCCCCCTGAGCAGCCTTGACGCCCGAGCCGGAACGCCCTGAGGCTGCGGGCAACCAATCGCAACCCAGCTCGACTTGAGGAGGGGCTATGCGTCTACGGTTCGTCGGGAAAGACCCTGAGTCCGGAGATCACGGCTGCCCGGCCGTGTGGGTGGACGAGGAGAGGAAGGAACTCGTCATTCAGGGCGTGACAGCCGACGCCGACACGACCACCCGGACCCTCCAGGACAGCCCGCTCCCGGCGCACGAGAGCGTGGTACGGCTGCCGCAGCGCATGATTCCGTTGCTGAGGGAGGCACTTGATGGCGCAGAGCCTGAGTAACTTCACCGACTTGATCCGGTCGGCCGAGCGGTCCGCCGTTCATCTCGAGATGCGCGACGTGTACGCCATCCCTGACGAGGACGAACGCTTTGTGGCCTGGCGACAGGGCAACCGACTGGATCCGGACGACCGTAAGTCCTGGTGGCGCCCCTGGCTCGATGTCGTTCAGGAGATCACCGCCAAGGGCGTCCGCCTGCGCCGCGCCCGCATCGTGAGCGAACCGCCGAGCGAGTACATCCGCTACGAGCACTCGTTCACCTTCACCAACATCGCGGCGGGCGAGGAAATCCGCTGGCTCCCGCGCCGACTTGCCTCGGGGCTCTCCCTGCCGGGCAACGACTTCTGGCTGTTCGACGGAAGGCTCGTTCAGTTCAACATTTTCGATGGTGAGGGGCATTGGGTCCACACCGATCAAACCGATGATCAAGCAATAGCCGGCCTCTGCTCGGACGCTTTCGAAGCCGTCTGGGAACGAGCCATCCCGCACGACAAGTACAGGGCCTGACAAGCAAGTTCATGCCCGAAACACCACTCTCCACCGCCCAGGCCGCCCGTGAGACCATCGCTTCCCGTCTGGACGGGATACGGCGGGACGCCGGGCTCACCGGGCATGAGCTGGCCGTGCGGTGCGGCTGGCACAAGTCGAAGGCCTCCCGCATCGCACGCGCCAAGACGGCCCCCTCCGACTCTGACATTCGGGCGTGGTGTGAAGCCTGCGGAGCGCCGGGGCAGGCGGCTGACCTGATCGCCGCGTCCCGAACCGCCAAATCCATGTACGTCCAGTGGCGACAGATCCACCGGGACGGGATGCGGCGGGTACACGAGAGCACCGTCCCGCTGTACGAGCGGACGACTCACTTCCGGGTCTACGCGTCCAACGTCCTGCCCGGAATGCTCCAGACCTCCGGGTACGCAACGGGGATTCTGCGGTCCATCACGGCCTTCCAAGGCACCCCTGACGACGTGGCCGACGCCGTACAGGCCCGGCTGGCCCGCTCCCGTGTTGTCTACGAGGGCAACCACCGCTTCGCCCTGCTGGTCGAAGAGGCCGTTCTTCGCTACCGGGTCTGCGACGGGCCCGAGCTGGTCGCACAGCTCCGGTACCTGCAAGAGGTCATGGGCAGGCAGAACGTGTCTCTGGGGATCATCCCGTTCGGGGCTCGGCGTACCGTATGGCCGTTGGAAGCCTTCTACACCTTCGATGAGGCCCAAGTGGCCGTGAAAACCCTGACGGCCGAGGTGAACATCACCGCACCCAGTGAAGTGCACACCTACCTGAAGGCGTTCGCGGAGCTGTCCCGGATCGCCGTTTACGGGGCGACTGCACGTGACCTCATAGCGAAGGCGCTGAACGCAGTTCTCTCCTAGCCTCGATCTTGCATGGCGGTTCGCCGTCGGAGTCGGTGGACCGTTTTGGGTTGTGGGGGTGAGGGCGGGCAGCTCGACGGCCCGGTTGTCGTGCCGGGTGGGCGCCGGGTTCCACTGCTCCGGGTGGGGTGGTGCTGCTCGTCGGGACGGGCGAACGTCTGGTCAGCCGGGGGTGGGGAGTGGGGCGAGCCGGTCGAGGGCAGCGGTGATGTGTCCGGTCCAGGGCCACGGGTGTGAGTAGTTGCGGTACAGGAAGTGCCGTTGAGATTGATCATGGTCGGCTAGCACATGGGATGTGCCTGCCGCTGGGGTTCGTGGAAAGGGCGCCGGGCGGCTGTTGGCCCTGGCTACGGTCCGGTTCGTGCCGGTGGAGTTTCTGACTGATGAGCAGGCCGAGGCGTACGGGACGTTCACCGAGGTGCCCACGCGCCCGGAGCTGGAGCGGTTCTTCTTCCTCGATGACGACGACCGCGACCTGATCGCGCTGCGGCGTACGAACGCGCACCGGCTGGGCATGGCGGTGCAGATCTGCACCGTCCGCTACATCGGCCGGTTCTTGGGCGACGATCCGCTGGCGGTGCCGTGGGAGGTCGTGGAGTACCTGGCCGGGCAGCTCGGCATCGAGGACGCCTCGTGCGTGAAGCGGTACCCCGAGCGGCGCAGGACTCCGTACGAGCACGCACAGGAGATCCAGGAGCGGTTCCAGTACGGCGACTTCACCGACCGGCGGTGGGGGCGGGAGTTTCGCGGGTTCCTGTACGGGCGGGCGTGGACGCATGCCGAGGGGCCGGTGGCTCTGTTCAACCACGCGGTGACGTGGCTGCGGAAGAACCGGGTGCTGCTGCCGGGGGTGTCGGTGCTGGCCCGGCAGGTGTCGGAGGCCCGTACGGCGGCCGAGCGGCGCCTGTACGAGGCGGTGGCCCGCGCCGCGCACCGAGCCGATCCCGCGCTCGCGCCGGCGCTGGCTGAACTGCTTGCGGTGCCGGAGGGCAAGCGGGTCTCGGAGCTGGAGCGGCTGCGCACGCCGCCGGTGAAGTCGACGGGCACCGCGATGGTCCGCGCGATGGAGCGGGTGGAGGAGATCTCCGCATTCGCGCTCGGGCGGGTGAACCTGTCGCGGGTGCCGGTGAACCGGCTGTCCACGCTGGCCCGGTACGGGCAGCTGAGCAAGGCGCAGACGATCGAGCGTGCGCCGGAGCCCCGGCGCACCGCGCTGCTGACGGCGGTGGTGCGGCAGTTGGAGGCGCAGGCGGTCGATGACGCCCTCGACCTGTTCGCGGTGCTGATGGCGAACCGGCTGATCAGCCCCGCCCGACGGGCCTCGGAGCGGGAGCGGCTGGCGATGCTGCCGCAGCTGGAGAAGGCGGCGCGCATCCTGGCGAAGGTGTCGAAGATCCTCACCGAGGAGCTGGACCTGGTCGCCGAGCACGACGCGGACCTGGACGTCGCCGCGCTGTGGGCGGCGGTTGAGGAGGCCGTGCCGCGTACGGCGGTGGCCAGGGCCGTCGCGACAGTGGAGGTCTTGGTGCCCGAGGACGACGGGTCGGCCGAGGCCGCGATGCGCGAGAAGCTCGGCCTGCGCTACAACACCGTGCGCCCGTTCCTGTCCCTGCTGGGCGAGTCGGAGGCGCTGGACGCGGCGCCGGCCGGGCGGCGCGTCCTGAAAGCGGTGCGCCGTCTGCCCGCGCTCTCGCGCCGCCGGGTCAAGGACCGGCCGCTGCTGTCCCGCGAGGTCGACGCCGACCTGGTGCCCGCGATGTGGCGCCGGGCGGTGTTCTCCAACCCCAAGCTGCCCCAGGGCGCAGTGGACCGGGACGCGTATGTGGTGTGCGTGCTGGAGCAGCTGCACCGCGCGCTGAACCGGCGTGACGTCTTCGCGGCCCCCTCGAACCGGTGGGCCGACCCGCGTGCCCGACTGCTGGACGGTCCGCGGTGGGATGCGATGCGCCCGGACGTGCTCGCGGGCCTGCCCCTGACCGAGGACGCGACCGAGCACCTGGCCCAGCTGACGCGCGGGCTGGATGCGGCATGGCGGCAGATGGCCGACCGCCTGGAAGAGGCTGGCGCCGACGCGAAAGTGGAGATCGTCGTCCCCGAGGGCGGGGGACGTGCCCGGCTGAGCGTGGACAAGCTCGGCGCGGAGGGCGAGCCGGAGTCGCTGACCTGGCTGAAGGCCACCACGGAGGCCATGCTGCCCAGGATCGACCTGCCGGACCTGCTGTTCGAGGTGCACTCCTGGACTTCGTTCCTCGACTTCTTCGAGCACGTCTCCGACCGGCGCACCCGCATGGAGGGCCTGCTCGTCTCCCTGATCGCCCTGCTGGTCTCCCAGAGCTGCAACATCGGCCTGACCCCGGTCATCGACCCGAACAGCAAGGCGCTGACCCGCTCGCGTCTCTCGCACGTCGACCAGAACTACGTGCGCGCCGACACCATCGCCGCGGCGAACGCCGCGCTGATCGGCGCGCAGTCCCGCATCGAGCTGGCCCAGATGTGGGGCGGCGGGCTGCTCGCCTCCGTCGACGGTCTGCGCTTCGTCGTCCCGGTCAAGAGCATCAACACCGGGCCCTCGCCCAAGTATTACGGCTACAAACGCGGCGTGACCTGGCTCAACGCCGTCAACGACCAGGTCGCCGGGATCGGCGCGATGGTCGTGCGCGGCACCCCGCGCGACAGCCTCTACACCCTGGACACCCTGCTGAACCTGGACGGCGGAGTGAAGCCGGAGATGGTGGCCACCGACAACGCCTCCTACTCCGACATGGCGTTCGGCCTGTACAAGATGCTCGGCTTCCGCTTCGCCCCGCGCTTCCGCGACCTGAACGACCAGCGGTTCTGGCGGGCCGATCTGCCCGACGGCGAGGAGCCGGCCGACGGGTACGGCCCGCTGGAAGACGTGGCCTGCAACAAGGTCAACCTCAAGCGGATCACCACGCACTGGCCGGACATGCTCCGGGTGGCCGGGTCACTCATCACCAACCAGGTGCGGGCCTACGACCTGCTGCGGATGTTCGGCCGCGAGGGGCACCCGACCCCGCTGGGGGCGGCGTTCGCCGAGTACGGGCGGATCGACAAGACCATACACCTGCTCGCCCTGATCGATCCCGTGGATGACACCTACCGGCGGCTGATGAACCGGCAGCTCACCGTCCAGGAGTCCCGCCACCGGCTCGCCCGCGCGATCTGCCACGGCGGCCGCGGCCAGATCCGCCAGGCGTATCGCGAGGGCCAGGAGGACCAGCTCGCCGCGCTCGGGCTGGTCCTCAACGCCGTGGTGCTGTGGAACACCCGCTACCTCGACGCCGCCGTGGCACAGCTGCGCGCCGAAGGCCACGAGATCAAGGACGAGGACGTCGCCCGGCTCTCCCCGCTCAAGGACCGGCACATCAACTTCCTGGGCCGCTACCTGTTCAACATCACCGCCAGCGCCCCCGGCCAGGGCCTGCGTCCCTTCCGCGACCCAGACGCGCCCGAGGACGGTGACGAGGAGGAGTGACCCGAGCCAGTCCGGACCGGTGCCCATTCAAGCTATGAGCAGGCGGAGGCCGAGGTCTGCCGTGTCGAGGTGGGTGAGGTCGCTGTTGCGCTCGGCCCACCGGCCGGAGTCGAGGTCGTCGCGGAGGCTTCGCACCGCCCGCTGCTCGGCATCCGGCCCGACCCTCGTCCACACCGACATCGCACGGCGGACGTGCTCCTCCAGATACGCCCCCGGTCTGCGCCAGTACGCCTCGAACAGGCCGTCAGTGCAGTCCCACGGGATAGGCACGGGCTCAGCGCGGGCGCCGATCGCGTCGGCCATCCCCGCAAGTGAGGGAAATTCTGCGAGGACGGTGGCGAACTCGGGCAGGTAGTCGCGGGTAAGCCAGAACCGGTCCTGCCATCCGGGCTCGTCGGTGTCGAACGTCAGCACCACCACGCGGCGGGCCACGCGCCGCATCTCGCGCAGCCCCGCTATCGGGTCCCCCCAGTGGTGAACAGTCGAGACGGCCATCGCGACGTCGAAGGAGTGGTCCTCGAACGGCAGGCTCTCCGCGGCGGCAGCCACGCACGGCGCCGAGCCGGCAGGCCGCTGACGCCGCATGACCTCCGACGGCTCCACCGCGGTCACCTCGCGATCAGCCGGCTCGTAGGAGCCGGTGCCGACACCGACATTCAGCACCGTCCGCGCGTCCCCGAGCGCGTCCAAGATCTGCGCTGCGATCCGCGGCTCGGTACGCCGCGTCGCCGTGTAAGCGCCGCCGATCGCGTCGTAAAGCCGTGCACCAAGCATTCCCAGTTGCTCCTCCGGTGTCACCATCAGTCCCCTCGCCCGTGCCTCAAGTTCCCTGTCAATGGCCGCCACCATGGCGTCAGCACGATCACGCCGCTCCACCAGCAGGCCACGCAGTCGGCGCAGGTGCGCGACCGCGTCGGCGGACGAGTCGCCGACCAGTTGCGCAACCTCCCGCAACCCGAAGCCCAGCCGCCGGTAGGCCAGCACTTCCCTCATCCGCTCGACGTCACCCGCCGAGTAGGCCCGGTAGCCACCTGGGGTCCGCGCCGACGGACGCACGAGCCCGATCTCGTCATAGTGATGCAGCGTGCGGACGCTCACGCCGGCCAGCTCGGCCACGCGCCCCACGGTCCAGTGATCTTCCACGGCACCGACTATGCAGCCTGACGTCACGTGAGGGTCAAGAGCCGCACTCATGACCCACGAGAGCCGACGCGGAGGCCATAGCTGCACGCCGCGTTACTATCAGAAACGGTCCTTTGCCCGAGCAAGACCAAAGACGGCGGCCTGGTGATCGCAAACCGGCGGTTCGGTTCGCAGAACTCGTTCTCACCCAAGGGTGGGTTCGGGGTACTTCTGGGAATCGTTTGTGACAGTCTCCGGTGCCATGACGGTCGCTCAAGAGGCTTCCACGAGCGACGCGGACGATGTCGAGCGCCACCCCTGCCCGCGCTGCCGGGCCGAGCCCGGCTCGCCGTGCCGCTCGCGCTCCGGGGCGGTCGCCGGTACGTACCACACCGGCCGCTTCACCAAGGTGCCCCGGTTCGCCAAGCTCCTGCGCGTGCCCACCCCCGCCGACCGCGGGCCCGGCCAGCCGTGGCGCCCCGGCACCCCGGTCCCGCTCGCCCTCGCGCCGGACACCCCGAGCGCCGACATCCGCATCGGGTACGCGCGCTGCTCGACGCTCACCCAGGAACTCCAGTCGCAGCTCGACGCGCTGGCCAAGCACGGCATCCCGCGCGACAAGGTGTTCTCCGAGAAGATCAGCACCCGCGTACGCGTCCGCCCGCAGTTCGAGGCCGCGCTCGCGCTCGCCCGGCAGATCAAGGCCCACGCCCCGCACTGCCGGGTCATCTTCACTGTGTACGAGATGAAGCGCCTCGGCCGCGACGCGGCCGAACTCACCGCGCTCGCCGACCACCTGACCGCCCACGGCTTGGTCCTGGAGATGCTCGCCGGGCCCCTGCCCGGCCTGTACGCCCCCAGCGGGCCGGGCCGTCTGCTGTTCGCGTTCTTCGCGGCGATGGCGGAGACCGAGCGGGAGAACATCCGGGAGTCGACCCTCGAAGGGCTCGACGCGGCGGCCCGCAAGGGCAAGCACGGCGGCCGACCACCCGTCATCACCGAGGACATGCTGCACACCGTGCTGCGGCGCCGGGCGAACGGCGAGTCGGTCGAGCAGATCCAGCCCGACCTGATCATCCCGACCGGCGCCCGCAAGGGCCGGGCCCCGAGCGTCGCGAGCGTCTACCGCGCGCTCGCTGAGCACGAGAAGCAGGAGGCGTACCCCGAAGCCGTCGCCCAGGCGCACGCCGACTTCGCCGACCTCCAGGACGCCGACGACATCCCCCGCCCCCGCCGAGTCCGCATCCGACGCCCGGACGACCCGCTCACCCCGACACCAGCCGAACCATGATCAATCTCAACGGCACTTCCTGTACCGCAACTACTCACACCCGGGCCAGTGCGCTGCGAGGCGCAGAATCCTGCGGTGGCCGGTGGTGACGAGCTGGGTGGCTGTGGTGAACAGGCGGAGGCGAAGGCGGCGGGGTTCCCGGAGCCGTGCTTTGCCGGCCAGGGCGAGTACGGGCATCCAGGCGAGCAGGTCGAGCGCGATCTGGACGATCTCCAGCCAGACCTGATGCTGTGCGGTGCTGTGAAGAGGCAGGTTGCGCAGGCCGGTGGCCCGGGGCGGCCCGGATCCGGTCCTCCGCGCGGGCCCGTAGCCGGTGACGGAGTTCGAGCTCGGCGACGGACCGGCCGGTGGTGTTGGTGGCGAAACAGGTGATCCGCATGCCGTGGGCGTCCGTGATCCTCAACTGAGCGCCGGGGTGCGGCCGTTCTTTACGGATGACGAGCCGCATGCCCTTGGGCCAGCCGTCGAGCGGGTGGCCAGCGTGTTCGGCGACCCGGACGCCGTCGCGGATCTCGCCGTCCTTCTCGACGGCCGGACTCCAGGCCGAGGCCGGGATCTTCAGCACCTGTCGGTGGATGGTGTCGGTGATGGTCATGCCGACCGAGTAGGACAGCCGCCGTCCCCGTTTCGCGAGCCACGCGACGAACTCGTGGGTGCCGTCGCCGGAGTCGGTGCGGATGAGGGTCTGCCGTCCTCGCCGGTACTTCTTCGGGATCTGGGTCAGGGCAAGGCGGGCGGTGGTGATGTGGTCGGCGGCCGTGTTCGAGCCGGCGTTGCCCGGCCGTAGCAGGGCGGCCACCGGCTCACCGGTCCCGCCCGTCCCGTGATCGACGAAGGCCGTCAGTGGGTGATGGCCGTGGGTCTTCTTCCAGGTCACGGCAGCGTCCTGCTTGTCGGAGTGCGCGATGACGAGCACCCCGTCGAGGTCCACGGTCACGTGCCCGCTCGCGTCCGGTGCCGCATCACCGGCCGGCCCCTGCGCTCACGCACGTCGGCGCGGGCGGTTCGGATTGGGGCAAGGGCCCTGTTGCCGCTTGCGGCAAGTGTGTCGATGAGGCGGGAGACAGTCGGGTCGGAGGCGACGGGCCCCAACCTTCGGCGATGGCAGGAACAAGGACCTCGGCAATCCTCATTTTTGCTGGTCAGAGGCACTTCTCGCTTACCTGGCCGCCTACTGGACACCGCACGTCGCGAAAGCGCGAGGGTAGCCTCCACGGGGCATCTCCGCCCCGGCCCTCCACTACCCATTTGGCGACGGCACCGATCCCGCTCCCTGGACCGCGGTCCAGGTGCTCTCCGACCATCTCCGGGCCGGTCCCTCCGCCTGACCGCCTTGACCGCCTTGCCATGACGTCCACGTCACCCCCTACCGTCGAGGACATGCGAATCGGTGAGCTGGCCGAGCGGGCCGGGACGACCGTGCGGGCGCTGCGGTACTACGAGACACGGGGGCTGCTGCCCGCGCGCCGGGACGCCAAGGGGCATCGGCGGTACGACGAGGGCGACCTCACGCTGCTGAGGCAGATCCGCACGCTGCGGGACTTCGGGTTCGAACTGGAGGAGACGCGGCCGTTCGTGGAGTGTCTGCGGGCCGGGCACCCGGAGGGGGACGCGTGCCCCGCCTCGCAGGCCGTGTACCGGCGCAAGCTGGACGAGCTGGACGCGCTCATCGGGCAGTTGGTGGCGGTGCGGGCGACGGTCGCGGGTCAGCTGCGGCGGGCCGAGGAGGCGCGGGCCGGGCTGGCCGCCGAGGCGCTGGTTCCGGGGGGTCCGGAACCCGGGTGCGAGCTGGGAGGGACGAGGACATGAGCGTGGTCAGCGGAGTGGACGAGGTCACGGACGCGGATTTCGAGGCGGAGGTACTGCGCTGCGAGCTGCCGGTACTGGTGCAGTTCACCGCCGACTGGTGCGGGCCCTGCCGGCAGCTCGCGCCGGTGCTGAAGGACATCGCCTCCGAGGAGGGCGACCGGCTGCGGGTGGTCCAGCTCGACGTGGACCGCAGTCCCGGCACCACCATCGCCTACGGGGTGCTCGCCACCCCCACCCTCCTGGTCTTCCAGGACGGTGAGCCCGTGCGCTCCATGGTGGGCGCCCGTCCGAAGCGGAAGCTGCTGGAGGAGCTGGCCGACCTGCTCTGAACAAGGCGCCGCAAGCGAAGAAATCCCCCGGGCATTGGCGCCCGGGGGATTTCTTTCGGTATATTGGACCGTTCACGACTTCTTTATGATGCTTGAGCGAAGAGGTCATGCGGAAGCTTGATGTGAACAGTGTATGCGGGCGGGAGTGGAATTGTCAAACACCGAATTTCCGGACGATGAATTGCGGTTCGAGCAGGAATTCATCGACGGACTCTACGAGCGCGTGGACGAACTGCGCGGCGACGCCGAGACCGGCGTCCAGGACGCCCTCGCCCAGGGCGACAAGCCCCAGCAGGCACGTCTGGAGCGGGACATCCTGGTCGCCGAGCGCTCCGGGCTGCTCGCCGCGCTGAACTCCGTCGACGGTTCGCTCTGCTTCGGCCGGATCGACCTCGCCGACGGCACCACCCACCACATCGGCCGTATCGGCCTGCGCCGCGAGGACGCCGAGCGCACCCCGGTCCTCATCGACTGGCGTGCCGACGTCGCCCGCCCCTTCTACGTGGCCACCGGGCATACCCCGATGGGCCTGCGCCGCCGCCGGCACATCACCAGCGACGGCCGTACCGTCACCGCGCTGCACGACGAGATCCTGGATCTCGGGGACGAGACCCGCACCGGACACGAGGACCCCACCGGCGACGCCGTCCTGCTCGCCGCGCTGAACACCGCGCGCACCGGCCGCATGAACGACATCGTGCGGACCATCCAGGCCGAGCAGGACGACATCATCCGGGCCCCGCACCGGGGCGTCATGGTGGTCGAGGGCGGTCCCGGCACCGGCAAGACCGCGGTCGCCCTGCACCGCGCCGCCTACCTGCTCTACGAGCACCGCGAACTGCTCGCCCGGCGCGCGGTACTGATCGTCGGCCCCAACCCCGCTTTCCTCGGCTACATCGGCGAGGTGCTGCCCTCGCTCGGTGAGACCGGCGTCCTGCTGGCCACGGTCGGAGAACTGTTCCCCGGGGTGAAGGCCACCGCCACCGACACCCCGGAGGCGGCCGTGGTCAAGGGCCGCGCCGGGATGGCCGACGTGCTCGCCGCCGTCGTCGCCGAGCGGCAGGCGCTGCCGGACCCGGTGATCGCCATCGAGCACGACCGCGAGGTGCTGATGCTCGACGAGGGCCTGGTCGCGACCGCCCGCGAACGCACCCGCGCGGCGGGGCTCCCGCACAACGCGGCCCGCGAGCACTTCGAGGGCCACATCCTGAACACCCTCACCGACCTGTACGCCGAACGCGTGGGCACCGACCCCTACGACGGCAGCAGCCTGCTGGACCCCTCCGACATCACCCAGATCCGCGACGAACTCGCCGAGAACCCCGAAGTCTGGTCCGCCATCGCCCAGTTGTGGCCCCGGATCACCCCCCGCCGCCTGCTCGCGGACTTCCTCGCGGAGCCGGACGGCCACCTCTCGCCGAAGGACGCAGACGCGGTACGCCGCCGTGTGACCCGTGCCTGGACCGTCGCGGACGTGCCCCTGCTGGACGAGGCCGCCGAACTCCTCGGCGAGGACGACCGGCTGGCCCGCGCCCGCGCCGACCGGGACCGGGAGACGCAGATCGCCTACGCGCAGGGCGTGCTGGACGTGTCGTACGCGTCCCGCACCTACGAGTTCGACGACAAGGAGGAGGACGACCCGGAGTCCTCCGAGGTGCTCTCCGCGCACGACATCATCGACGCCGAGCGGTTCGCGGAGCGACACGAGGAGGACGACCACCGCAGCGCCGCAGAGCGGGCGGCGGCCGACCGGACCTGGGCGTTCGGGCACATCATCGTGGACGAGGCGCAGGAGCTGTCCCCGATGGCGTGGCGGCTGCTGATGCGGCGCAGCCCGACCCGCTCGATGACCCTGGTCAGTGACCCGGTACAGACCGCCGATGCGGCCGGGGTCGGCTCCTGGTCGGACATCCTTCAGCCGTACGTCGAGGACCGCTGGGAGCACACCCGGCTCGGGGTCAACTACCGCACCCCGTCCGAGATCATGGACCTGGCGGCGGCCGTGGTCCGCGCCGAGCACCCCGACTTCGAGCCGCCCAGCTCGGTCCGCTCCACCGGCGTACGCCCCTGGGTGCGCGACGCCTCCGGCGACCTGCCCGGCGCGGTCGCCCAGGCCGTGGCCGAGCTGACCCCGGCCGAGGGGCGGCTCGCGGTCATCGCACCGCGCGCCCTGCACGACACCCTCGCCGCCCGGCTGGACGGCGTCACGGCGGGCGGCGAGCCCGACCTGACCCGGAACGTGGTCCTGCTCGACCCCCGCCAGTCCAAGGGCCTGGAATTCGACTCGGTCCTGGTCGTGGACCCCGCCGCCTACGGCACCAGCGACCTGTACGTGGCCCTCACCCGCGCCACTCAGCGCCTCGGCGTGCTGCACACGGGCGAGGTCCCGGCGGCGCTCAAGGGGTGACCGGGGTCCGTCCTGGGGCCGGCCGGCGGGCCCCCGGACGGTCGCGGTCTCAGGCCGGCCGCAGCCACACCGTCGCCAGTGGGGGCAGGGTCAGGCTGATGCTGGCCGGGCGGCCGTGCCAGGGCTGGGGTTCGGGCTTGACCGTGTCGTGGCCCGCGATGTCACTGCCGCCGTAGCGGGCGAGGTCGGTGTTGAGGGTCTCGTGCCAGGCGGGGACGTCGTCGGGGACGCCCAGGCGGTAGTCGTGGCGGGCCAGCGGGGAGAGGTTGGCGACGCACAGCAGCGGGCCGCCCTCGGCGTCGCGGCGCAGGAAGGCGAAGACGTTGTCCTCCGCCGCGTCCCCGACGATCCACTCGAACCCCGCCGGATCGGTGTCCCGCTCCCACAGGGCCGGGGTGGCGCGGTAGGCGGTGTTGAGGTCGCGGACCAGGTCGCGTACGCCCCGGTGCTCGGCCTCGGCACCGTAGGCCGGGTCGAGCAGCCACCAGTCCGGGCCGTGTGCCTCGGACCACTCGGCGCCCTGCGCGAACTCCTGCCCCATGAAGAGGAGTTGCTTGCCGGGGTGGGCCCACATGAAGCCCAGGTAGGCCCGGAGGTTGGCGCGCTGCTGCCACCAGTCGCCCGGCATCTTCGACACCAGCGACCGCTTGCCGTGCACCACCTCGTCATGGGAGATGGGCAGCACGTAGTTCTCGCTGTACGCGTACACCATGGAGAAGGTCATCTCGTGGTGGTGGTACTTGCGGTACACCGGCTCGTGGCTCAGGTAGTCCAGCGAGTCGTGCATCCAGCCCATGTTCCACTTCAGCCCGAAGCCCAGCCCGCCGAAGCCGCTCGGGCCCCGGTGGTGGGTCGGCCGGGTCACGCCGTCCCAGGCGGTGGACTCCTCGGCGACGGTGACCACGCCGGGGCAGCGCCGGTAGACGGTGGCGTTCATCTCCTGGAGGAAGGCGACCGCGTCCAGGTCCTCCCGGCCGCCGAACTCGTTCGGCGTCCACTGGCCGTCCTCGCGCGAGTAGTCGAGGTAGAGCATCGAGGCGACGGCGTCCACCCGGAGCCCGTCGATGTGGAACTCCTCGCACCAGTACACCGCGTTGGCGACGAGGAAGTTCCGCACCTCGCGCCGCCCGAAGTCGAACTCCAGCGTGCCCCAGTCCGGATGGGCGGCCCGCAGCGGATCGCCGTGCTCGTACAGCGGACGCCCGTCGAACTCGGCCAGCGCCCAGTCATCGCGCGGGAAATGGGCGGGCACCCAGTCCATCAGCACCCCGATGCCCGCCTGATGCAGCCTGTCCACCAGGTACTTGAAGTCGTCGGGGGTGCCGAGCCGGGCCGTCGGCGCGTAGAAACCGGTGACCTGATAGCCCCACGAGCCGCCGAAGGGATGCTCGGCCACCGGCATCAACTCGACGTGGGTGAAGCCGAGATCGGCGACATACGCGGGCAGTTGCTCGGCGAGCTGCCGGTAGGTCAGTCCCGGCCGCCAGGACGGCAGGTGCACCTCGTACACCGAGAACGGTGCCTCGTGCACCGGCCGGTCCGCGCGGTGGGCCAGCCACTCGGCGTCACCCCACTCGTGGTGCGAGACGTCCACGATCGAGGACGTGGCCGGCGGCACCTCCGTACGGCGGGCCATCGGGTCCGCGCGCAGGGTGTGCGAGCCGTCCGGGCGGGTGATCTCGAACTTGTACAGCTCACCCTCCCCGACCCCCGGCACGAACAGCTCCCACACCCCGGACGAGCCCAGCGAGCGCATCGGGAAACCGGTCGCGTCCCAGAAGTCGAAGCCGCCCGCGACCCGCACCCCGAGCGCGTTCGGCGCCCACACCGCGAAGCGGGTCCCGGTCACGCCCTGCCGGGTCAGCACGCGCGCCCCGAGCGCCCGCCACAGCTCCTCGTGCCGCCCCTCACCCAGCAGATGCAGGTCGAGCTCACCGAGCGCGGGCAGGAAGCGGTACGGGTCCTCCGTCTCGTGCACCGCGCCGTCGTAGGTGACCAGCAGCCGGTAGACCGCGACCTCGGTCAGCGGGAGCAGGCCGGAGAAGAAGCCCTCCCCGTCGTCGCGCAGTTCCGCCCGCACGTCCTCGAAGACGGCCGTGACCGCCTCCGCGTGGGGACGGAACACCCGCAACGCCACCCCGCCGGGCACCGGGTGGGCGCCCAGCACGGTGTGCGGGTCGTGATGGGTGCCCGCGAGCAGCCGCTCACGGTCGGCCGGGCCGAGGGCGGGGGAGACCGCGGGCACCTCGGGGGTGCGCGCCTGGGGGATCGCGGGCGCGTTCTCCGGCGCGTTCTCCGGGGGGTCCGCCTGCCTGCCGGGTTTCGCCCGGACCTGCTGCGCCGGGGCCGCCTGCGAGGACGTGGCCTGCTTCTTGCCGGACTTGCTCTTCGGGCCGGCTGACTTCTTGGGCGTCACGGACGAGTCTCCCGGTCGGGGTCAGGTCGGGGTCAGGTCGGGTCGGGCGTGGCGAGGCGGCGCACCGCCGACAGCGGGACCGACAGCCACTCGGGGCGGTGCCGTGCCTCGTAGACGACCTCGTAGATCGCCTTGTCGGTCTCGTACGCGCGCAGCATCACCGGGTCGGTCCGGGGGTCGCGACCGGTGACCTCGGCGTACCCGGTGCAGTAGGCGGCCCGGCAGGCGTGCGCCCAGTCGGGTGCCGGGGTCTTCGCGGAGTGGGCCGCGTAGTCGAAGGAGCGCAGCATGCCCGCGATGTCGCGCACCGCGGGCTGCGGCATGCGCCGTTCGGCCAGCGGGCGGGACGGCTCGCCCTCGAAGTCGATCAACGACCAGCCGCCGGACGGCGGACGCAGGCACTGGCCGAGGTGCAGATCGCCGTGCACCCGCTGCGCGGTCCAGGTCTGCCCCTCGCGGGCCAGGTCGGCCAGCGCCTCGAAGGCCGAGTGCAGCCCGTTCTCGTAGGGCCGCAGCGCGGGCACCGCCTGTACGGCCGCCGTCAGCCGTTCGGTCATGCCGGCCACCAGCAGCTCCAGTTGGGCATGGCCGAGGGTGACCGTCGGCAGGGCGCGGGCGAGGGCGGTGTGCACCTCGGCGGTGGCCCGGCCGAGCGCCCGCGCGTCGCCGGTGAAGTCCTCGCCCTTGGCCAGCTCGCGCAGCGCCAGGTCCCAGCCGTCGGTCGCGCCGTTCATGAAGGGCTGGAGCACCGCCAGGACGTACGGCTCGGTGTCCAGGTCCGCGCGCAGCCAGGCGACCGGCGCGGGCACCCGGGCGCAGCCCTCGCGGGCCAGTGCGAGCGGCAGCTCCAGGTCGGGGTTGACGCCGGCGGTGACCCGGCGCAGCAGCTTGAGTATGAACGTATCGCCGTACACCACCGAGGAGTTGGACTGCTCGGCGGTCATCAGCCTGGGCACCAGCTGGTCCCGGATCTCGTGCGCCGGGTCCCGCTCGAAGCTCAGCGCGCCGATCCGGGCCCCGGTGCGCAGGGCCTCCAGCAGCACTTCGGCGGGCCGGGGGTCGTACAGGGCGTCGTAGACCGTGCGCCCGTCGAGCGGGCCGTCCACGACATGGCCGATCAGCGCGGGCGCCAGCCGGGGGGGCAGCGCCTCGCGCACGCCTATCAGCAACTGATAGCAGTCACCGGGCTGCGGGAGAGCCCCGGGCGCCGGTGGTTGACGCACGCGCACGAGCAAGTGATAGAGACCCAGCCTTCCGTCCGGAGGCAGGAGTTCAGTGGCGGCCACCAGATCGAAACCGGTGACCGCGCGCCCCTTCCCGGCGAACCAGCGCTGCCGGGGCAGCCATTCGCGCAACAGGGGATCGAGAGATTCGAGCAGCTCGGCTGTGGTGCTTGACGTGCTGGAGGGGGTGACCGTTTCCGCCATGGGCGTCGCGTCCTTTCCCCGGTCGTCCGGGTGTTACTGAACGGTGCCCCGAGCGGGGCGGCGGAAACCGGCGGCCGCCGCCCCACCCGGCCGCACTACGCGGCGTCCTCGCGCAACCGGAACCAGTAGAAGCCGTGCCCCGCCAGCGTCAGCAGGTACGGCAGCTCGCCGACGGCCGGGAAGCGCACCCCGCCGAACAGCTCCACCGGATGCCGCCCGGTGAACCGGCGCAGATCCAGCTCGGTGGGCTGCGCGAACCGCGAGAAGTTGTGCACGCAGACCACGATGTCGTCCTCGTACACCCGCAGGAACGCGAGCACCGCCGGGTTGGAGGACGTCAGCTCGGTGTAGGAGCCGAGTCCGAAGGCGGGGTTCTGCTTGCGGATCTCGATCATGCGCCGGGTCCAGTGCAGGAGGCTGGACGGGGAGGACATGGAGGCTTCGACGTTGGT
>NZ_JBHXLV010000021.1:0-45832 GCF_042721685.1 Streptomyces sp. NPDC058459
GCCGCCGCCCCGGGGGGGCCCCCGCCGGCCCGGGCGGGCCGCGCGCGCCCGGGGGGGGCGGGGGGCGCGCCCCCGCCGGCGGCGCCCCCCCCGCGACCGCGTTGTCTCTAGTCGACCTCGGCGACCGCCTGCGCGAACTGGGCCTTGTACAGCCGCGCGTAGGCGCCATCGGCGGCCAACAGCTCGGCGTGCGCGCCCTGTTCGACGATCGCGCCGTCCTCCATCACCAGGATCGTGTCCGCGTCCCGGATCGTGGAGAGGCGGTGGGCGATGACGAACGACGTGCGGCCGTCGGCCAGTTTGGCCATCGCCTTCTGGATCAGCACCTCGGTCCGGGTGTCCACCGAACTCGTCGCCTCGTCCAGTACCAGGATCACCGGCTCGGACAGGAACGCCCGCGCGATGGTGATCAGCTGCTTCTCACCGGCGCTCACCCCCGTGCCCTCGTCGTCGATCACCGTGTCGTAACCGTCGGGCAGCGTACGCACGAAGCGGTCCGCGTGGGCCGCCCGCGCCGCCTCCTCGATCTCCCCCCGGGTGACCTCGCGCGAGGAGCCGTACGCGATGTTCTCCGCGATGGTGCCGCCGAACAGCCAGGTGTCCTGGAGCACCATGCCGATCCCGGCCCGCAGCTCGTCGCGGGACATCTTGCGGACGTCCACCCCGTCGAGGGTGATCCGGCCGCCCGTGACGTCGTAGAACCGCATCAGCAGGTTGACCAGCGTGGTCTTGCCCGCGCCGGTCGGGCCGACGATGGCCACCGTCTGGCCCGGCTCCACGGTGAGCGACAGATCCTCGATCAGCGGCTTGTCCGGGTCGTACCGGAACGACACATGCTCCAGCCCCACCCGGCCGCGCCGCTTCGCGGGCCGCTCGCCCGGCACCGGGTCCGCCTCCTGCTCCTCGGCGTCCAGCAGCTCGAACACCCGCTCCGCCGAGGCGACGCCGGACTGCACCAGGTTCGCCATCGAGGCCACCTGCGTCAACGGCATCGAGAACTGCCGGGAGTACTGGATGAACGCCTGCACATCACCGATGGACAGCGTGCCCGAGGCCACCCGCAGCCCGCCGACGACGGCGACCAGCACGTAGTTCAGGTTCGACACGAACATCATCAGCGGCTGCATCACACCGCTGTGGAACTGCGCCCTGAACGCGGCCTCGTACAGCTCGTCGTTCTGCTCGGCGAACTGCCGCGCCGACTGCTCCTGCCGGCCGAACACCTTCACCAGGGTGTGCCCGGTGTACATCTCCTCGACGTGCGCGTTCAGCGTGCCGGTGACGCGCCACTGCTGCACGAAGTGCGGCTGGGAGCGCTTGCCGACCCGGGTCGCCACCACGAAGGACAGCGGCACCGTCACCAGCGCGACCAGCGCGAGTATCCACGAGACGTAGAACATCATCACCAGCACGCCGATGATGGTCAGCACCGAGTTGATCAGCTGGCCCATCGACTGCTGGAGCGTCTGGCCGATGTTGTCGATGTCGTTGGTGGCGCGGGAGAGCACCTCACCGCGCTGCCGCTTGTCAAAGTAGGACAGCGGCAGCCGCGACAGCTTCCCCTGCACCTGCTCGCGCAGCCGGTACATCGTGCGGTTCACGGCCCGGTTCACCAGCCGCGTCGCCACCGCCATCAGCAGCCCCGCGACCAGGAAGACACCGAGCGCCAGCAGCAGCACCCGGCCGACCGCGTCGAAGTCGATGCCCTGACCGGGTACGAAGTCGGTGCCGCGCAGCATGTCCGCGACCGAGCCCTGGCCCCGCGCGCGCAGCGAGTCCAGCACCTGCTCCTTGGACCCACCGGCGGGCATCCGCCGGCCCACGATGCCGGCGAACACCAGGTCGGTGGCCCTGCCGAGGATCTTCGGGCCGATCACGCTCAGCGCCACGCTGACCACCACGCAGGCCAGCAGCCCGTAGATGGTCATCCGTTCGGGCCGGAACTGGGCGACGAGCCGCTTGCCCGAGCCCTTGAAGTCCATCGACCGCTGGTCGGGGCCGCCCCCGGTCATCATGCGTCCCATGGGACCGGCCATCAGGCGGCCTCCGCTTCCGTCAGCTGGGAGAGCACGATCTCCCGGTACGTCTCATTGCCCGCCATCAGCTCGTGGTGCCGGCCGGAACCCACCACCCGGCCCTCGTCCAGCACGATGATCCGGTCCGCGTCCCGGATGGTCGCCACCCGCTGGGCCACGATCACCACCGTGGCGTCCGCCGTCTCCCGGCCGAGCGCCGACCGCAGCGCCGCGTCGGTGGCGTAGTCGAGCGCGGAGAACGAGTCGTCGAACAGGTAGATCTCCGGGCGCTGGACCAGGGTGCGGGCGATGGCCAGCCGCTGGCGCTGCCCGCCGGACACATTGGTGCCGCCCTGCGCGATCGGCGCCTCCAGACCGCCTTCGAGACGCTCCACGAACTCCCTGGCCTGCGCGGTCTCCAGCGCGGCCCACAGCTCGTCGTCGGTGGCGTCCGGCTTGCCGTACCGGAGATTGCCGCCGACGGTGCCGGCGAACAGGTACGGCTTCTGCGGCACCAGGCCGACGGTACGGGCGAGCAGGGCCGGGTCGGCCTCGCGCACGTCCACCCCGTCCACCAGGACCTCGCCCTCGGTGGCGTCGAACAGCCGGGGGACCAGGCCGAGCAGGGTCGACTTGCCGCTGCCGGTCGAGCCGATCACCGCCGTGGTCTCGCCCGCCCGCGCCACCAGGTCGATGGAGCGCAGCACCGGCTCCTCGGCCCCCGGATACCGGAAGCCCGCGCCCCGGATCTCCAGCCGCCCGTGCCCGCGCAGCTCGGTGACCGGCGCCACCGGCGGCACGACGCTGGACTCCGTCCCCAGCACCTCCTGGATGCGCTCGGCACACACCTCCGCGCGCGGCACCATCATGAACATGAACGTGGCCATCATCACGGACATCACTATCTGCATCAGATAGGCGAGGAACGCCGTCAGGTCACCGATCTGCATCCCGCCGCTGTCGATGCGGTGCGCGCCGAACCACACCACGGCGATGGACGACAGGTTCACCACCGTCATCACGATGGGGAACATCAGCGCCAGCATCCGGCCGCTCGCGAGCTGCATCTCGGTCAGCTCGCCGTTGGCCCTGCCGAACCGCCCCTGCTCGTACTCGTCGCGGACGAACGCGCGGATGACCCGGTTGCCGGTGATCTGCTCGCGCAGCACCCGGTTCACGGTGTCCAGCCGGGTCTGCATCGACCGGAAGAGCGGCCGCAGCCGGCGCACGATCAGCGTCACGCAGATGCCCAGCACCGGTACCACGGCGACCAGCACGCCGGAGAGCGGCACGTCCAGCCCCAGGGCCAGCACGATGCCGCCGACACACATGATGGGCGCCGACACCATCAGCGTGAACGTCAGCAGGACCAGCATCTGGACCTGCTGCACGTCATTGGTCGTACGGGTGATCAGCGAGGGCGCGCCGAAGTGGCCCAGCTCCCGCGAGGAGAAGGACTGCACCCGGTCGAAGACCGCGGCACGCAGGTCCCGGCCGAGCGCGGAGGCGGTACGGGCGCCGTAGTACACGGCGCCGATGTTGCAGACGACCTGGACCAGCGAGATGCCGATCATCAGGGCGCCGGCGGTGACGATGTAACCCGTGTCACCCGTCACGACACCGTTGTCGATGATGTGCGCGTTGAGGTTGGGCAGGTAGAGCGTGGCGCAGGTCTGGAGGAGCTGCAGCGCCACCAGCAGGACGATGGGTTTCTTGTAGGGCCTGAGACAGGTCCGCAGAAGTCGTATGAGCACGCTTGTCTCTCGGAGTCGGCGGTGGGGGCGGTGGTCTGCCCATGGCCCTATCGTCGGGCACTCCACCCTTGTTACCTCAACCGATTAACCCATCGGGTGGCCCGCCGGCCCCGGCTTGCCCGGCTCTTTACGTCCTCACGGCCGGAAGGCGCCCGGATGGGTCTGCTCCCGTACCGCCACGTACTGCTGGCGCACCGCCTGCCCCACGGCCAGTTCGTCGCCCGGCTCCAGCACCTGCGCGGCCGCCCCGTGCCAGGCGGGCGGGGTACGCGGGTCCAGGGTGCCCTGGGCCGCCCCGAGGGCCCACGCGGCCTGGCGGGCGGCGCCGATCGCGGCGTAGTCGGCGGGCTGCGGCACGACCACCTGCACGCCGAACAGCGCCGGCGCGATCGCCTGTACGGCGGGCAGCTCGGCGGCCTGGCCCAGCAGGAAGATCCGCCGCACCGCCACACCCCGGCCGCGCAGCACGTCCAGCGCGTCCGCGAGGCCGCACAGCATGCCCTCGAAGGAGGCCCGCGCCAGATGCTCGGGCTTCATCGACTCCCGGCGCAGCCCGGACAGGGTGCCCGCGGTGTGCGGGAGGCTGGGGGTGCGCTCGCCCTCCAGATAGGGCAGCAGCACCAGGCCGTGCGAGCCGGGCGTGGACTTCAGGGCCAGGTCGGAGAGGGTCTCCAGGTCGGGCAGGCCGAGGAGACCGGCGCTGCCGCGCAGGGCCCGTACGGCGTTCAGCGTGGTGACGACCGGCAGGTGCATGCCGGTGGCGTCGGCGAGGGAGGTGATCATCCCGGTCTGGTCGGCCAGCGCCTCGGTGTGCACGGCCATCACGGAACCGGAGGCGCCGAGCGAGACCACCGCGTCGCCCAGACCGATCCCGAGCCCGAACGCGGCGGCCATCGTCTCGCCCGTACCGGCGGAGATCAGCAGCCCCTCCGGGGTGGTGCCCGCGGCGTCGGCCGGGCCGATCACCTCGGGCAGCGCCACCTGGTGGCCGAGCGCCAGCTCGACCAGGTCGGGCCGGTAGGCGCCGGTGGCGGCGGACCAGTACCCGGTACCCGAGGCGCCGCCCCGGTCGGTGGTCCGGCGCACCGGCCGCCCCAGCAGCTGCCAGACCAGCCAGTCGTGCGCCTGGAGCAGGACGGCGGTACGGCTCGCGTTCTCCGGCTCGTTCCTCGCCAGCCAGCGCAGCTTGGTCACCGGCCGGGCGGCCTGCGGCACACAGCCCACCGCCTGCGCCCACGCCTCCCGGCCGCCGAGCGCGTCGATCAGGTCGGCGGCGGCCACCTGGGCCCGCTTGTCGGCCCCGGCCATCGCCGGGCGCACGGTGTTGCCCTGCGCGTCCAGCGGGACCACCGCGTTGGCCTGCGTGGAGACCCCGATGGCCTGCACACCCTCCAGCAGCCCGCCCCCGGCGGCCTCGCCCAGGGAGAGCAGCCACGCCTGCGGGTCGACGTCACCTGGCCGCGGAGCGCCGTCCGGCACGTCCAGCGGATGCGGGGCGTACCCCTGACGCAGCACGGCCCCCGTGGCCGTGTCGCAGACCACGATGCGAGTGAATGCGGGCGAACTGTCCAACCCGGCGACTATCCCCATGACTCAAATTCTGCCGCAGAGCGGAGGCTGCTCCCGCCGGTACGCCGGTGCCCCCTGGAGCCGCGGCTCAGGGGGCACACGCACGGGGTGGCCGATTCAGGGATGGCTGGTGCCCCAGTCGTCCTGGGCCGGCCGGCCGGGACCGCGCCGACCGAGGCGGGAGCGGACGCGGCCGGTGAACGACTCGGGAACGCTCTCGCCGACCTTCTCGCTCACCGTGTGCAGCGCCTTGCCCGCGTAGACCTTGCCCTGCTGCGCGGCGGTCTCGGCGGAGTTCCGCACGGCGGGGTTCTGCGCGATCCCGCGAACGGCCTTCTTGATCTGCTCGTAGCGCTGCTGGCCGGCGCGTGCTCCGAGTACGTATCCGACGGCCAGGCCGGCGACGAACGTGAGCCGGTAGCGCATGTGGGCCACCCTTCCTTGCGTTGTCCCTGACGGGGGGTCTGTGGTGCCGAGCGGGGTCGGAGGGGAACCGATTGGCGGAGCACCCCCCTGCTTGCGCTAATGTATGTGTCGCAGCGACCGCCCGCCCCCTGGCGAATACCCAGGCGGAGGCGTTCGATGCAGACGAAGCGATCCCCTGTAGCTCAATTGGCAGAGCAGCCGGCTGTTAACCGGCAGGTTACTGGTTCGAGTCCAGTCGGGGGAGCTTCGGTCCCCTGTAGCTCAATTGGCAGAGCAGCCGGCTGTTAACCGGCAGGTTACTGGTTCGAGTCCAGTCGGGGGAGCGCGTTGGACGAGGACGGTGGACGAGGACCCTGCGGGGTCCTTTTTCATGTCCGGTCCCCTGCCCGGGAGCCGTGCCAGGTCAGGGAAGCAGCGCGGAAGCCGACCATCCGAAGCAGGAGATCGTATGAGCGGCTATGCTGCGGCAGACGGCGCGCACAGTTGTACGCGACACGCCGCGAGGGGCGGTAGCTCAGCCGGTTAGAGCAGCGGACTCATAATCCGTCGGCCGTGGGTTCGAGTCCCACCCGCCCCACTCAAGAGTGTCCTGACCTGCGAAAACGTTCCTAGTGAGGTGCCGGATCGTCAACTTCGCCTCAACGGAACGAAATTCGGTGCTCGCGACCTCGGATCGCGGTGCGGCTCATGCTCCCTCGCGGAGCAGGCGACGCGCTGACCTGCGAGAATGCTGACGTTCGGAGCTTGAGTCGACGAGCTGGCAACACCTCCCCGATCTCATTTTCATGATCGTGGGAAGCGTTGGGGACGCCAGGTCTCGGTGACATCCGTCGGCCGCCGTCCGCACGCCCTTCGTCCGGCGTTCGGAAGACCTCCGGCCGGGACTGCCGACCGGGTTCGACATCAACCTCTAGTGTCCTGAGTCGTTAGTTCGCTTGCGGTTGTAGGGTGGGGTGATGCCTGGTCCGAAGCCGTTGCCTCTGGAGTTGTCCGATCACGAACGCAGGGTGCTGCGCGGGTGGTTGCGCAAGCAGACGGCGTCTCAGGCACTGGTGCTGCGGTCGAGGATCGTGCTCGCGTGCGCGGAGGGCCTGTCGAACGCGCGGGTCGCGGACGACCTGGGCATCTCGCGGGAGACGGTACGCAAGTGGCGGTCCCGGTTCGCGGCGGACCGGTTGGAGGGCCTGGTGGACCGGCCGCGTTCGGGGCCACCGCGAAGGATCACGGACGAGCAGGTCGAAGCCCTGGTCGCCAGGACACTTGGCCAAGCTCCGCCTACCGGTGATTCGCACTGGTCGACACGTTCGATGGCCGACGCGGAAGGCATGTCGCAGTCGGCCGTCTCGCGGATCTGGCGGGCGTTCGGCCTCAAGCCGCACATCGTGGAGACCTGGAAGCTGTCGACCGACCCGCAGTTCGTCACCAAGGTCCGCGACGTGGTGGGTATCTACCTGTCCCCGCCGGAGAACGCCCTGGTCCTGGCGGTGGACGAGAAGTCGCAGATACAGGCCCTGGACCGCACCCAACCGGTGCTGCCGATGGCACCGACCACGCCGGCGAGGATGACCCACGACTACGTCCGGCACGGCACCACCAGCCTGTTCGCGGCCCTGGACATCGCCTCCGGGTCGGTCATCGCCCAGCACTACCGCCGCCACCGCCACCAGGAGTTCCTCCGCTTCCTGAAAGTCATCGACGCCGCCGTCCCCAAGAACCTCGAACTCCACCTGATCCTGCACAACTACGCCACCCACAAGACCGAGCCGGTCAAGAAGTGGCTGCTGCGCCACCCCCGCTTCCACCTGCACTTCACCCCCACCTCGGCGTCCTGGCTCAACCTCGTCGAACGCTGGTTCGCCGAGCTGACCACCCGCAAACTCCGCCGCTCGGCCCACCGCAGCGTTGTCGAACTCGAACGGGACATCCGCCGCTGGATCAACGAGTGGAACAGCAACCCCAAGCCGTTCATCTGGACCAAGACCGCCGACGACATCCTCGACACCCTCGCCGCATACTGCACACGAATTAACGACTCGGGACACTAGGATCCCGATCGCGCTGGCGCCGGGGCGTGAGGTTTGTTGCGCGCCGGACGGAAACGGCTCGAACTGAAACGGCCCGGGCGTCCTGATGAATCGCTCGACCATGGTGCCGCCGTCGCTCGCCGCCGTGATGCGGTCCGCACAGGGCCTGCACCGCGTGGGGCGCAACGGTCACTGTCGAATGATCGGCGCCGCCTGTTGTGCCGCCGTGCTCCGCAGGAGGCGGGGTGGAGGCGCAGACGGTCAGGGAACGGCCGACGTCCGGAAGGAGGCCGTCATGACCCGCTAGTCCGAAGCCCCGCCACACACCTGACGGGGCTTCAACTTTGCAGTTCGGAATGGGGGGAAGATCAGCAGACCCCCAGGAGAGCGAGGCCCTCACGCCGCATGCGAGGAACTGGTGAAACCCTCGAATGGAGCCTCGCCCGTTCCTGCGAGCACCAAGGAGCTATTTACCTTCTTCCCTCAGCAAGATCTGAACCTTTGAGGGAAATTGTGGATCATCCGCCATTGCCGAACAGATCACAGAGTCGCGAAATCCAGCGAATTGCATTCGGACGTATTCGTTCGGGTCCTGCAATACGAGCCACCCAGACGGACATGGGAGTGACACCTCGAAGAGGTTCGCAGGAAGCACAGCCGGCGGAGCTGACTTCCACACCTCGCATTCGACAGGACCGTCAACGCCGGCCTGAACGCCGAAGATAAGCGAACTGCCCTCTCGATACCAGCTGCTCGACGCCGGATCCCAGTCGCTGACGTCATCGTCGCTTCCCGCGTCCCGCAAGATCAGGCATCCATGCTCGATTTTTGCCAGGAATGCAACCACAGGACTATTAGCTACCATTCCTTCTTGCTCTTTCCTTGTGAAAGTTGTGATACGACTCCACCCTGTCTCCTGGCACAAGGCAGGCAGTGCGGATACGCCGTCTGAGGAGATCCGGCAGCGACGAGACTGGACGGCGGCTGGTGATCTGGTATCCAGTCCCCGTCCTTGGTGCCAGGGGCCGTGGCATCGCAAGTATGACAGCCGTGCGCATTTCCTGATTCATTGATCAGATCTCGAACGCCATCTGCTTCGATGTCGCCGTTCTCCAGACCTACTCCCTCTCGGGCATTCGGACCGGCACCCAGCGTCAGATCGCACTTCTGACCTGGCGTTGCATTGTGAACCAGAACCGGCGTGGCCCCCGCCAGCACATAGTACGTATGCACCGTCCCGACCGTGAGGTCGTACGTCGTCCTGTGCTGGTGGAAGTTGGTGACGGCGGTGACCGTGACCTTGGTGCCGTCGAGTTGGCGGAGCTCGGTGCCGGGGGTGAGGTCGTGCGCGTCGGTCCAGCGGTGGTGGGTGACGTCCCAGAAGGGGTGGTGCCAGGTGGTGGTCAGCTTCTGTGCAACCGGCTTGCGGTGGGGCGGACCACGGACCGGTGCCGTCTTCAGGGTCAGGGAGGTGAAGTCATGGTCCGTGCGGGTGACGATCACCCTCTGGACCGGTTCGGGTGCCGTCACACCGGTCTGCGGGTCCGTCGCCAGGACCGTGTCGCCGACCTTGACCTTGCTGATCGGTCTGGAGGAACCGTCGGCCAACTGGACGTCTGTGCCGGGTACGAAGCTGTGAGTCGCGCAGGTGACGGCTTCCGTGCCGGCACTCTCCACCTTCTCCGCTTCCACGATCGCGCGTTCGGCATCCAGTGCGTCGTCGGCGATCTTCACCGCTTCCTCGGCGTCCTTCACCGCCGTGTAGGCGCGGTCCAGCGCGCGCCAGATCTTCATGGCCTCGAGGCCGATCTTGACGACCTTGAAGACCTTGCCCCACGGGACGAATGTCAGGGCGGTGTTGATGCACCCCATGACATCGCCCTTGGTGAAGCAGTTGTACGCGTCGGTCACGCCGATGACGTCGGCTACCAGGCTGAGCAGTTGATGCTTGAACCCGCCGGCTTGTCGTTTCGCCGCCGCTGCCGCGGCGTTCGCTGTCGCCTTCTGGCGTTCGAGGGCGCGCTGCTCCTGCTGCGCGTGGACCACCGAGTTGCTGATGTCCGCCTTGTACTGCTTGGCGTATGCCTTCGTGTTGTTGACCGTGCTGCCCGAGCCCGGCCGGTCGGTCAACGCCGGCGAATTCGGGTTCGTGTCGATCGGCGTGCGGTTGAGGCAGTTCGGGCAATTGCGGGTCGGGCAGTCAATATCAGGGCAGGCGCCCGACGGGTCCGAAGTGGTGACCGGGGTGTCGTCCGCGTAGTCGTACGCGTTCCAGGACTGCGGTGCTCCTGGGGCCAGCAATGGGTCAGGACTCAGGAAGCGACCGATCGGCGGGTCGTACTCGCGGGCCCCCAGGTTGGTGAGGCCGGTGTTGTCGTCCTGGGTGCCGCCGACGTAGCCGCGCTGGCCGGCTGCCCAGGGGCCTGTCTGGTCGCGAGTCTCACCGAAGGGCTTGTACTGGCGGCGGACCACCTGCTGGGTCTGGGCGTCGATCGTGAGTGTGCCGGTGCCCTGGCGGTCGGGGATCAGGTAGGTGAAGCGGCCGTCGGAGGAGTGGCTGGCCACCGTCTGGCCGGCCAGCGAGATGTACCGGACGCCGTCGGCACTGGTGGCGTTCTTCTTGAGGGTGATCTCCTCGTCACCGGTGTACAGCGTGGTCCCGTCCGGGCTGTGACGCAGGAGGAGCCCGCCGTCGGCGCCGTACTGGTAGGTGGTGTCGCCGGCGCTGCCAGTGGAGGACAGCTTGGCTAGCTTGTCCTCGTCGTCGTAGGTGAAGGTGTCGGTGCCCGCGCGGGTGGTGCGGGTCTGGACGTTGCCGTTGTCGTCGTAGGTGTAGGTATTCGAGGTGTTGGAAGCCGGGTCGGTCGGGGTGGTCCTGTTCACCTGCGCGACAGCGTGCGCGGGATGGCCACTCCCAGCGGTGAAGGGAGTGTAGGCGGCGGTGGCGTCGAGGGAGGTGTCACCGGAAATGTTGTGGTCGACCTGGGACTGCCGAGCTCCGGTGGCGTCGAAGGTCCAGCTCTGCCAGTACGGGGAAGGGCCGCCCACGGTCGCTGAATTGCCCGGGGTGGGAGTGGCAGTGCAACCGTCGGTCGCTGTCCAGGCGGCCTTCAGTCGCTGGGCCCAGTCGTAGTCGAAGCACTGGGTGTCCGTCTGACCGGTCTCCAGTTTGTCGGCGATCTTGGTGACGTTGCCGGAGGGCTGGTAGCCGTATGTCGCCTGGTCGGCGATTGCGGCACCGGAGCGGGTGACGGTGGTGGAACCCGTGAGCCGGTGCGTCTGGTCATCGTAGCTCAGCGTCTGCTGGGCGAAGTTGCCAGAGGTGCCGTAGGTGAACTGCTGCGGTTCGTCGAACTCCGTGTAAGTCAGACCGCTGACGTAAGCCCAGCCGTTGGTGTCGCCGCCCACCCCGACCGGGCGGTCGGCGGAGTCGTAAGTGTAGGAGACCGTCTCCGACGGAAGTTTGACCGTGCCCGGGTCCTGGTCGGTGTACGACTTGAGGGTGCCGGTCAGGTTGTAGCGGTTCTGATGGAGGTACGTGCCGGCCAGCGCGCCCTCGGAGGACGGGACGACGAGTTGGGTGGCCTGCACCCAGCCGTGACTGTCGTAGCCGAGAACCTTGCTGGTGTACGCGGGTCCCGCACTGCCGCCGACGTAGCGGGTGGAAGCGGTGGGCAGACCCTTTTTCAGGGTGTCGTAGGTCCAGGCGGCGAGCTGGTCGCCCGAGGCCGGAGTGGCGCCGCCGGTGACGTCGTACTCGGCGGTCTTGCGACCCATCTCGTCGTAGGCGAGCTGGATCACCTTGTTCCGGGCGTCCTTGGTGGTCAGAAGCTGCCCGGCATTGTCATAGGTGGATGTGGAGGAGCCGGCGTCGGGGTCGGTCTGGGAGGTGCGACGACCCAGCAGGTCGTAGACGCTGGTCCAGCTGTGCCCCTGTCCGTCGTCCTGGCCGGTCTGGTGACCGGCGTCGTCGTACGCGTACGTGACGGTGTCGGCGTCCCCGGAGGGCGTGCTGCCGTGGTAACGCAGCAGTTTGGTCGTACGACCGCGGCCGTCCGTGTACGTCGTCGTGGGTGTGGCGCCCTGGGCGGGTGTGACATCGACGCGGTCTGCGCCGGGATACGCGGTGGTGGTACGCCAGGTCTCGGACGCGAAGTGGTACGCGATCGAGGCTGTGGCACGGCCGGCGCCGTCGTACACCGTGGCTGTCTGGGACGGAGTCTGGTTGTCGGCGGCGTCCACCAGCGTGCCGGAGGGGGCACCACTGTTGTAGTAGGGGTCGGACGACTTGACCGACCATCCGTGACTGTCGTAGACGGTGTCCGCGATGATCCGGCCGCCGTCCGCGGTGGACGTCTGCGTCTCACGCGGGCGCAGCGAGGAGTCGTAGATCGAGACGGACGTGTCGTAGGTGTTGTCGTCCTTGAGGGTCTGGGTGGTGACCGTCGAGGGCGCGGCGGGGTTGAGGTCGTAGCTGTATTTGGTGTTGGGGTTGTTCGACGTGGAGAAGCCGGGTTCCCACACCGCCGTGAGACGGCCCAGCGGGTCGTATGTGCTGGTGGTGGAGTAGCCGGCGGCGTCCGTGGTCTTCAGATCGAGGCTACGTGCGGGGTCGATGGTCGTCGTGCTGCTGAACGCGGTGGTCTGGCCGGTGACCTTGGGCTGGGTGACTTTGACGGCGGAAGGAGAGGCGCCCGCGGCGGGTGTGTACGCCGTGGTGGTGGTGCGGTTGTCGGCATCGGTCTCAGTGAGTTCGCGGCCGTAGTCGTCGTAGGTGTTCTGCAGCGCGGTGATGTAGTGCGGGGTGCCGTCGGCGGCGACCGAGTCGGCCTTCTGCACCATCGTCACGTCGCCCTTGGTGGGTACGGCCGTGTTGTCGGTGGACTTGTCGAAGAAGGTCAGGTCGTCGCTGATCAGGTCGGCCGGGTACTTGGGGGTGGCCGAGCAGGAGACGGCGACCTCCTGGACCCGGCGGGGGACGGGCAACGTTTCGCCGGACGTGTCCTTGATGTACCAGGTGCGGCTGCAGGTGTCGTCCGCCGAGGTGGAGACGTCACCGCGGTCGTCCGCGGCCATCGGCAGGCCGGTGGCGTCGTCGATGGTGTAGTCGGTCTCAGTGGTACGAGGCGTGCCGTCGGTCTTGGTCGTGACGGTGCGGGTGCGCTGCACATTGGTGCGGTGGGCGACCAGTGGGTCCAACCCGGCCTTGGTGCGTGACTGGGTCGCGGTGGCGGGCGAGGTCCAGGGGTCGGTGGTCTCGTCCGACAGCAGCGCACCACCGTCGCCGTTGAAGCCCTCGGTCTCGAACGTCTGGCCTGCCAGCCAGTCGGAGTCCTTCTGCGGGTCGTCGCCGGCCCGGTCGTTCAGCGTGACGCTGCGGGCGCCTGAAGCCGTCTTGTCGCCGTCCATTCCCCGGAAGTACGTCTCCCGGGACAGCGTGATCTTCTCGGGCGAGGTTCCGGTACGGGTCTCGACCCGGCCGTAGCCACGCCACTGGTTCCAGGTGCGGTACTTGGCCTGCGAGAGCGGGTCGTCGTTGTAGTGCCAGGCCGGGTCGCCGAGGTAGGTGTACGCCGTCTGGACGGGAAGGCTCTTGGTGGCCGGGTCCTGCGTGGTGACGGTGTTGACGACGAACTTGTTGAACCAGTCCAGTTGTGGCGAGGTCTGCCCCAGTGGGGTCCAGTACGACGGGAAACAGCGGTAGATGTTTGAGTCCGGCGCGGACGGCAGCACCGTGGTGCCCTGACGGTGGCACTGGGGGCTGGAGTAGTTGACGGCGATGACTCCACCGGACTCGGTGGTCACTGTGGTCAGCCGGTAGCGGGTGATGGGTTGGTAGCCGTCCAGGCCGTCGACGCGGTTGGCCAGTGCCTGGCCCACGAAGGTGGCCGGGGGCAGGTTCTTGCTGCCGCCGTCCTTGCCGGTCCGGGTGACCGACGACAGCCACAGCGACGGGGTGGTGGTGTCCCCGGTCGTGGGAAAGGTGTGGGCAAGGGACCAGGAGTCCACGTCCTGGTAAGCGGTGCCCACGAGAATCCTGGTGCGAATCCCCGTCAGACGCTTGGTGGTGAAGAACGCAGGCCCGTGATTGTTGCAGCTCCCGGTGGACGCGCAGGCTTGGTCCACTGGCACGTCCGGCCAGCGCGCCGCGTTGGCCGTCGTCATCTTGGACGGCGCGCAGTCGAAACCGGAGTCGGGCAGGCAGCGTTCGGAGGTGTCGAAGAAGACCTGCGCGGCTTCGGGAGCCGTGGTGTCATAGACCTTGCCCGCCAGTTGGCCGTAGCGGATCTCGCTGAGGTAGGCGCCGCGGGTGTACGGGGATGCCGTCGTGGTGTTGTCGCGGCCGTAGTACCCGGTCTCGGGCGTGTACCAGTAGCTGAGGGCATCGCCGTGCTTGTCCACCACGTAGTCGAGGTTCCAGCGGTAGCCCTGCTGGCACCACGAGGCGGCGAAGGTGGAGGCGTGGCAAGGCTCGCCCATGTCGTTGCCGTAGACGGGTGTGGTGAGGACGGAGTTGGTGGTGGCGTTGCCGGCCGCCCAGCCGGGCAGACGGTCGCGGCCGAAGTAGTACTGGGTTCCGTCGACGGTGGTGACGACGAAGTATTCGTGGTCGTTGTCGTCGTTGACCGTGTCGGTTCTGATCTCGATCTTCTCGCCGTTGTCACCCTGGGGGTGCCAGGTGTTCGACTTGTTGTCGTGGATCAGCGTGTTCGACGAGCCGTTGAGCGACAGCGTGAGTGTCTGCGCGTCGTTGGACCAGCACTCGTCAGAGGTCTTCGGGGTGCCGTTCGCCGTGTCGTCCGAGCAGCTTGGGTAGCTCCGCTCCACGAAGCCGGGCGAGTAGTCCCAGCCGTCGCCGATCCAGGAGGACTGGGCATTGGTCGAGGAGGTGCGCCCGTCCACGCTCTGCGAGTTGTAGCTCAAGCCGACGCTCGGGACGAGGCTGCCGGGGACGTCGGGGACGGTGATCGGGTACGAGTAATTGAAGGCGCCGCTCGAGCCGCCGCCGGACCACTGGCCGGAGGGGGCGAGCGAGGTGGCCGCATAGGACCCGCCTCCACCGGACGCCGCTGCTACGGCGGCGATCACCAGCGGACGGGCGGACGCCGGGGCATCGGTACGAGGCCGCTCGGGAAGCGGGACATCCGCGGAGACGGTGTGCGCTCCGGCGTTGTTGGCTGAAGCGAGGGGGCTCTGGATCCGGCAACTGCTCTTACCCGGGGTGGTCAGGGCGCAGCCGGGGAGCCGCACCAGGCGCAGCCGGGTGGCCCAGTCGGCACCATAGGCGTCCTGGAACGCCGAGTAGTCCAGGCTCAGGCGGGCGCGGCCGGCGGGTGCCGTCGCCGCGGACTGGACGGTGAAGACCACGCCGCGCAACCCGAGTTTCTGTGCCGCCGACTGGCCTGGGAGCCGTACGTGCAGTTCAGTGCCGGGTTTCGTGCTGTGACTGCTCTTTGACGCCACCACGGAAATGGGCAGGCCGCCCGCCTGACGTGCGCCGCCGTGAGACGGTACGGCCGCATCGGCGGTGCCGGACGCGGGCCACGCCCGGCGCGTCCGGTCGGGGTTCCAGCGAGCCATCGCCGGCTTGTGGACCGGCTGTCCCATGACCGGCTTCACGGGCACGGATCGTGTCGCCCTGCTTTTGACGAGGTAGTTCCCGCGATGTCCGGAGGCCAGCGCCGTCTGAGGAGCGACGAACCCGCAGAGAAGTCCCAGAGCGGTGACCATGACGAGCCACAGTGCGGGATTCCTGCGAATGCGCATAGCTCTATCAAAAATCCGCCATGGCAAATTAAGACGCACCCCGACCCCCCAAACAAAATGAATCCAGCGAAGAAATATTCGATCAGAGTGAAGACTGGTTTCACAGGGCCTCTATAGTATGGATCACACATAGAGATGGCCATGAGATGCCCATGCGTTTACCACGTAATAGCAGGCTGGGGCATGTGAGGGTTACAAATAGGTGCCTCAGGTAAAAAACGCCACAACACGTTCAGGCTTGAATAAATCACTCATACCCCATGCGCAGGATTCGCCCGCTGGCCGGATGCTGCTCGGTCGCTGGTTGTCCATATGGAGCAGCCGCAGGTAGCCTCTCGCGCCTATCGACTCTTTTCTCATCGGACCCGATCTGGGGGGCAGATGTCCGGCCTTTTCCGCCTGCGTCACATGAATAGACGAGCGAAAAACAAAACACGGATATCCGGCCGGGCACTGGCCTTGGTGTCCGTCGGCGCGCTGTCGCTCTCCCTGGTTCCGGTGTTGCCCGCAGTGGCCGCCACAGACAGAGACCAGCCGGTCTCGACTCCGGCTCCGCCGCTTCCGTCCGCCCGCCCGGAGGGTCCGCTGGGCACGACCGACGCGCCGGACGACTCAGGCCTGTCCCAGGATCAGCAGACGGCTCTGGCAACCGCCCAGAGCAAGGCCCGGTCCACCGGCAGCCCCGTCCAAGTGGACGCGCTGACCACCGAGAACGCCACAGTGCGGGCCAACCCTTCCGGCACGGTTACTTGGACCACCAGCCTGCTCCCGCAGCGGGTCCGTCAGAACGGCACATGGGTCCCCGTCGACGCGACCCTGCGCCGCAACGGTGACGGCAGCTACAGTCCAGCGGCGTCCGCCGAGCCGCTGACCTTTTCCGGCGGTGGCAACACGCCTCTGGTGTCCATGACGAACGGCAAGGCGCAACTGGCTTTCTCTTGGGCGCAGCCGTTGCCCCAGCCGACCGTGTCCGGCGCAGCGATCACCTACCCGGACGTCCTCAAGGACGTGGACCTCCGGCTGGCGGCGAACACTCTCGGCGGCTTCTCCGAACTGGTCGTCGTCAAGACCGCCGAGGCCGCGGCCAACCCCGCACTCGCGACTCTGAAGCTGACCACCCGTGCCACTGGTCTCACGGTATCCGACGACGGCCACGACAACCTGGAGGCCACCACCTCCTCCGGCCAGGTGATGTTCAGCGCACCGCAGCCGATGATGTGGGACTCCAGCTCCGGCACCGCGCCCCAGCACGCGGCCGCCGCACGGATTGTGGCAGCCAATGCCACGGCAGCGGGCGGTACCGCCTCGGGACCGGGGATCGGCGCCAGGACAGCCCGCGTCGCCGACGACGTCACAGGCACCACACTGTCCCTGACCCCGGATCAGGAACTGCTCGCAGGCTCCGATACCCACTACCCGGTCTACATCGACCCGAGCTGGAACCCGCACTACGCCTCCGGCGGCAAGCAGCACTACGTGGAGACGCAACAGGGCTGCCCCACAGCGAAGAACTACGACTCCACCCAGTACGGCGACCCTGGCGTCGGCTACAACAGCTGGTCCGGGTGCATCGGCACCGAGCGCTCCTACTTCCAGCTCGGCGTCCCGTCCTCGGTATGGGGCACACACATAGTGTCCGCCACGGTGGACGCCAAGGAGAACTATTCCGCGAGCTGCAGCCTCTCCTCCGATGTCAAGCTGTACCTCTCCGGGGCCATCGGTTCCGGCACCACGTGGAACAGGCGGCCCTCGCTGTCGAGTCTCCTGGCCACCAAGAGCTTCGGACCCGCTTGCACCAGTGAGCCCTCCGGCGGTTTCTCCGTGACCTCGACGATCGCCAAGAAGGCCGCCGCCAAGGACTCCAACTGGACCTTCGCCCTGGTGAACAGTCACGAGGGCAGTGGAGACGGCAACTACTTCAAGCGTTTCGCCAACAACCCCTCAATGTCCATCGAGTACAACCACATACCCGGCAAGCCCGGCAGCCTCGCCGCGAAATTCGGCACACACTCGGTGGGCTGTGGCACCGCCACCCCCTACCCCGTCATCGGCAAGACGCTGGTCACCACGCCACCGACGCTCAACGCGGTCGTGAGCGACGGCGACAAGGACGCACTGGCGGCGACCTACAAGTACTGGGTCAACGGCGGGACGGACACCACGACGACCAGCGCCACCGTGTCCAGCGGCCAGAATGCGCCCAAGCAGTTGTCGTCCTCGTTCATGAGCGGCCTCAAGAGCGGCGACACGGTTGGCTGGAACGTCGCCGCCACCGATGGCAAGGACACCAGCGTCGCCTCGTCGAGCTGCCACTTCACCGTGGATCTGACCGCGCCCGCCGAACCCACCGTCAAGGACAAGGACCGCACCTATCCGGAGGACTCCCCCGGCATCACTCCTGCGGGGACCCAGGGGCACTTCACGCTCAGCACCAACAGCGCCACCAAGTTCCTATACCGCCTCGACGTCACTCCGGCCACGTCCAACACCCCCAGCTCCCAGGTGGCAACCGCGACGAGCAACAGCGCGACGATCTCGATCACCCCCACAGCGCCTGGAACACACACTCTCTACGTCTACGCAGTCGACTCCGCCGGTAACGTCTCCACCCAGCAGCAGTACCAGTTCACCGCACTCGGGCACGCCGGAAGGACTTACGCCAGTCTCAAGGACGCGTTCGACAACACCGCAGTCACCGACAACGCGAACCAAGCGGCTGCCGATGCGGACGGTAGCGGGGCCACGATGTCACTGCAGGACCTGAAGTCGGCAGGATGGCAGCCCGGCGGACGGATCACCGTGGACGGAGCCGGCTTCACCCTGCCCAACTTCGCGGCGTCCTCGGGCGATAACGTCATGGCCGCCAATCAGACCATCCAGCTGAGCGGCAGCGGCCGGTCGCTGGTCTTCCTCGGATTCTCCACCTACGGGTTCGTCAGCTCCCTGCGCGCCGAGGACGACTACTCCAGCCCCGTGATCCCGGACGGCACCTCCGTGGGCGGCACGGAATGCACTCTCGGCAACGGCCAGTACGAGGACTGCCGGGCCGGCGGCCCCTACGGTTCCATCACCTACTCCGACGGCAGCACCTCGGCCTACCACCTGACCGTTCCCGACTGGGTGTACGGCTCCAACGCCTTGGCCGCCGTCACCCTCCCCCACCGCAACCACAGCAGCGGCAGCCAGGAGACCCGCAGCACCAACGTCTACGCCTTCGCCGTCCCGCTCAGAGCAGGCGCCCAGATCAGCTCGGTCACGCTGCCGGACCTCAGTGACAGCGCTCGGCAGAACGTGCCCGGCCTGCACCTCTTCGGCATGGCCCTCCGTGACACCACCACAGCGCCCGGAGGCGCCAAGTGGACCGGTGCGTGGAGCGCGCCCAACGAAGGAGCCTTCAACTACGAGGGCACCGACTACAAGGACCAGACGTTCCGGATCGCCGCAGCCCCCAGCGTCTCGGGGTCCAGCATCCGAATCCGCCTGTCCAACGCTCTCGGTCGCACCCCGCTGACCATCGACCACACCACGCTCGCCACTCAGTCGTCGGAGTCCGCTCCTAGCGCCACACCGGTCGACCTCGCCTTCAACGGGGGCAGCAAGACGGTCACCATCCCCATCGGCGGCGAGGCCTACAGCGACCCGATCACCTTCCCGGCCACGCCCGGCAAGCGCCTGATGGTCAGCCTCCATCTGGCGAGTACCGCCGCCTACCTCGTCCAGCACAGTTGGGCCGGGGCGGCCGCGCAGTACGTTACTGCGGTCGGCTCCGGGGACCATACCGCCGACACCGGCACCACCGCCTTCACCGCCAATGGCGCGCTGTGGGGCGAGTTCACCGACATCCTCACCGGCATCGACGTGGTGACCAGTGGCAACCAGCCCACCGTGGCGGTGCTGGGCGATCACCTCACCGACCCGTTCGCCGCCGCCACCAAGCCCGGCCTCACCACACCCCGCCTCTCCGACGACCTCGCGACCGCCCTGCGGACGAACGAGCAGGGAATCCCACAGTACGGAATCGTCGCCTCCGGCATCGAGAACAATCGGGTGGCCACCGAACAGAGCCGGGGCGGACCGGCCCTGCTGACCCGTCTCGACCGGGATGTCCTGTCGCTGCCCGGCGTCAGTACCGTTGTGGTCGACGAGGGCCTGGAGGATGTCGTCGCGGGCACAGACGACATCACCCTGGAGCAGGAGTACGACCAATTGCTCGCCCAATTGCGGGGGTGGGGCATCAAGGTCGTCCTCGCCACGCTCACCCCGTGCCACGGGTACGCCCCCTGCACGACGGGCGTTGACGGCAACCGCGTCGACATCAACAGCTGGATCACCGACCAGGTGGACTTCAGTACCCCGACCGTGAACGTCCTCGATGCCGAGTCCGCTGTGGGCGTACCAGACGCTTCGAGCACAGCCGATCCCACGCCCCTGATGCTCGGCGCTGATGCCGTTCCCGGTAGCTTCGACACCGGCGACCACGTCAACCTCACCGCTGAGGGCTACCGGGCCATCAACAGCCTGGTGGACCTGAGCACCCTGGGGCCCGACAACTGAATCTGCTGGCCATCAGGTGGCTCCCTCGTGTACCGGATGGGGGGGCCACCTTCATTGTCGTAGGCGTGCGCAGTCGAAACGCCCGCATCCGTCCCTGCCAGGAGGTGGAGAACGGGTGGGACGAGAGGAAGGACCTGCGGAAGGGCGGAGAAGGCCACTCATCGCCGTCCAAGGGCGAACACCGGCGGAGCGGCCTCTCAAGCGGTGCGGGCGCTGGGGATCGAGACGGATCGAGCTGGATGCAGCAGGACATGAATGTTCCCCAGGTCCGAGTCCCGCGCGCCCCACCTCAGCGGAGGTACGTTGACCCGTGGCAACGCTGGTCGGACCGTTCCGTCGCACGAACACCGCACCGAGCCCGCGTCAGCTTGTCTCTACGGCGTGCATCAAGTCCAGGGCTCTGAAGGCCGGTGAGACCTCACACACCGTCGAATGGCGAGCCGGTGGTGCTCGCGGTGAGGCGTGGTGCACCGAGACTTTCGATGAACCCGATCGGGCAGCGCGTGCGACCGATATGTCGGACCACGCGAGAGCTGTCCGTCTCGATCAGGGAGACAGGCTCGCCCGCGATCATGTAAGCCAATGCGACTCGCACCCTGCGCGCCGACCGGATTGCCGAAGGGCCACAAGGTCGAGAACGATGAGGTGTCCCTCGGCTACTCCGCACACAGCACGGTGCTGCGCAGACCAGATACACCAGCAGGCCGAAGCGCTCCAGAGTGATGTGGTGGAGAGGCACCCTCGAACCCCAGGGGGTACACGGGTGGCAGACAGCCCCCCCCGTAGCACCTAGCTTTTTCATCAGTCATACGCACTCTGACTCGCTCGTAGCGGCCAGGATCGCTGAGGAGTCGCTTGGTCGTTACTTCGAGGTGCGGGCCGCAGAACAGGGTGCGGACTGGCTACAGAGTCTGCGGTGGCATATCAAATCGGCAGACTCATTCTTTGTGGGCAGGACAAAAGATCCATACCCCGCGCTGCGAGATGGACCAGCGAAGTGTCGATGTAAGCCCCGTTCGGTGGCGTGATGAGCCGCGGTGACCCCGTCGGACTGGGTGCCGGCCCCCAGGAAACTGGTGTAGACGATCGAGCCGACGCCGGCGTCGACGGCCGCGTCGACGGCCGCCCGGTGCTGGGCAGCACGCCGGGCGGGGTCCAGCTCGGGGGAGGAGATCAGCAGCAGTCGGTCTGCTCCCTCGAACACCGTACGCAGGGTCTTCGGCACGTCGTAGTCACCCGGACGGACCCTCACCCCGCGGGCGGCCAGATCCGCGGCCTTGCCGGGGTCGCGGACCGCGGCTGTGACAAGGTCGGCGGGGCACCGTTCCAGCAGCCGGTCGACGACCAGCCGGCCGAAAGCCCCCGAAGCGGCCGACACGACAATCATGCACAACTCCTCACCACGAGGCGGCCGCCGGCGGCACGACGGTTCGGACCACCCGCTTCGGACCACCCGCTTCGGACGTCCGGCTCACCTTCGGCGAACAGCGGACCGCGCGTCAAACCTTTTTGCCGTCACCCGGCTACCTCCTCGCCGACGTACGCCGGGGAGACCGCGGCAGTCATCAGGCGGTGGGCCGGGCCGGTGCCGTCGGCCGGGACCGTGTAGAGGTCGGCGCCGTAGTCGCCGGGGAGGGCGTAGACCAGGGTGTGGTCGTCGCGCCAGACCAACTGGTCGTCCACGCTGCGGGGTTCGGCGAGGGCCGTTTCGCGGCCGGTGCTCAGGGTCAGGACGTACAGGTGCCAGGGGGCGTCCTTCGGGGCGCCCTTGACGCGCTTCTTGTAGGCGATGCGGGTGCCGTCCGGGGAGAGGGACGGGCACTCGACGTTCGTGTGCAGCGTGGTGAGCGTGCGGGCACGCAGGTCGCCGCGGACCAGGTAGGTGCTGCCGCGTGTCGCCATGGTGGCGTAGAAGGTGCGGTCGTCGGCCGCGAAGGTGACGCCCCAGAAGTTCACGTCCGCCGCCCGGTAGGGCCGGCCGTCCTTGACGATCCGGTACGCCTCCAGGGTGGGGGTCAGCCTGCCGGTACGGGTGTCGACGATCGCTGCCCGGGTGGAGAAGGCGGTACCGGCGTACGAGTCCCCGCCGACGAACGCCGTCCAGGCGGCGAACCGGCCGCTGGGGGAGACCCGGGCGCGTGAGGGGATGCCCGGTACGTCGTAGCGGGCCCGCTCCTTCAGCCGGGCGTCCAGGATGACCGCGCGGTAGGTGTCCTGGACCGCCCCGTGTACCGCCCGCAGGCACACTCCGGTGCCCGAAGCTGCGTAGAAGCGTAAGCACTTGACGCCGGAAGCGGTGCGCGGGCCGGACGGGTCGGCGGCCGGTGCCGACACCAGCTCGTCGCGGTGCGGGCCCCACGCCATGTTCCGGAAGACCACACGGGGACCGCCACCGGTCAGCGCGAACCGTCCGGCGGTGATCCGAGGACCGCCCGGACGGGCCTGGTCACGCCGGTCGGCCCGCGCCGAGGCGTGCAGCACGGACGCCGCCGCGACACCCACCAGGACGACGAGCGCCGATACCAGGATCAGGAGGCGGGTACGGAGGGCCATGCGGGCCTTTCGGGGGTGGGGGGAGGCGGGGCGACGGGGACGCCCGGGGTCATGTGGGTCTCGTCAGTACCGGGACGCAGGGCGACGGCTACCAGGGTGCCCAGCGCCGGTACCCGGGTCAGGCCGCCGGCCCGTACGGTCATGCCGGACTCTCCGCTGCGATCGGCCGCAGGGCGAGCGCCACCAGGCCGCACAGTGCCAGCGCGACGGCCGACCCGGTGAGCGCGGCGCGGTCGCCCCACGCCGTCCAGGCCGCGCCGAAGGACAGCGAGCAGGTGAAGCGGGCCAGCGCCTGGCCCGTCTGGACCAGCGCGAGCCCGGACGAACGCAGCTCCGGCGGCACGCTGTCGGCGGCCGCCGCCATCAGCACGCCGTCGGTCGCCGCGTAGAAGGCGCCGTGCAGGAGCAGGACGGCGTACGGCAAGGCGGGGCCGTGCCAGGCGGAGAGCAGCAGGCCGTACGCGAGGAGCAGGGCGAGGTGGCCGGCGAGGAACACCCGCCAGCGGCCCACCCGGTCGGCGATCCGGCCCAGCGGCACCGCCAGCAGCAGGAACGCCGCCGCCGTGCCGAGCGGCAGCAGTGCGAACCAGCGGTCCGGCACCCCGAGCCGTCGTTGCAGCAGCAGGTAGACGAATGAGTCGCTGACCGTGGCGAGTCCGAGCAGCAGGGCGCAGAGGGCGATGCGCCGCAGGTCGCGGCGGCGCAGCAGGGCGAGGGCGGCGCGCAGGGTCGCGCGGGTGGCGCTCTGGGCGAGGGGAGCGGTCGTGCCTCCCGGTACGAACAGCACCAGTACCAGGACCCCCACCACCGCGACACAGAAGCTCACGGTGAAGACCGCGTCGTAGCCGTCGACCGTGGTGCGCAGGACGAGGAAGGCGGCCAGCGGGCCGAGCAGCGCGCCGGCCGTGTCCATCGCCCGGTGCACACCGAAGGCGCGGCCCCGGGTCGCGGGGGTGCTGGACAGGGAGATCAGCGCGTCGCGGGGGGCGGTGCGCAGGCCCTTGCCGGTGCGGTCGACGGCCAGTACCAGGCCGATCGGGGTGAGCGTCTGGGCCACCAGCAGGAGGGGCTTGCAGGCCGCCGAGAGGGCGTACCCGGCGCCCGCCACCCACTTGTGGCGCCCGCCGCCCCGGTCGGCGAGGTGCCCGCCGGCCAGCCGGACCAGCGCCGAGACGCCGTTGTAGATGCCGTCGAGCAGCCCGAAGCCCAGCGGGGACAGGCCGAGGCCCGCCACCAGGTACAGGGGGAGCACGGCGGTGACCATCTCCGAGGAGACATCGGTGATCAGGCTGACCGTGCCGAGCGCCAGCACGGTGGGTGCGACCGCGGTGAGGCGCCGCCCGGCCCGTGGCCGGACGGCGTCTGCCGCGGACGCGGCCGTCCGGGGCGCCCCGGCGCGGCTGTCCGCTACGTACATGTCACGGAGTCCAGATGCCGGTGATGTCCTTGCCGGAGGCGGCGTTGCCCGCGTGCGGCAGACCGTGCATGTCCTCCAGCGTGCGCAGCAGGTCGTAGTGGTTGTACGTGGTCGACGAGGTCGAGCCCGCCGTCACGCGCTGGCCGTACAGCACCGTAGGGATGCGGTTGCCGCTGAGCCGGTTGTCCTCGTCGAAGGTGACGACGAGGAGGCTGTTGTGGGTCTTCGCCCACGTCGCGTACGCGCCCAGCTTGTTCTTCAGCCAGGTGTCACCCGTGGAGACCGAGCAGTCGTGCATGTCGCTGCACAGATTGGGGACGACGAACGACACCTGCGGGAGCGTCGAGTAGTCCGTCGGGAACTGCGTGAACGTCTTGGCGCTGGACGTCGGTACGTTGCTGAACCCGAACCACGGGTTGTGCTTGCGGGCGTAGTCGCCGCTGCCGCATGTGGTCGAACCCTGGCTGGGCAGCGTCTCGTTGTAGCTGGCCCACGACTTGCCCGCGCCGATCAGCTCGGAGGCGAGGTTGGGGGCGGAGGAGAAGCCGGGGGTGTAGCAGCTGTCGTCGGTGATGCCCTGGGTGGAACCGGAGAACAGGGCGAAGTAGTTGGGCTAGCTGGGGTGGGTCTCGGCGTAGGACGCGGAGAGGCTGGCGCCGCCGGTGCGCAGCGAGTTGATGTACGGCGCGCTGGAAGAGCCGATCACCTGGCTGTAGGCGTGGTTCTCGAAGACCACGACGACCGTGTGGTCCGGGGTCGGGACCGCGGCCGCGGCCTGGGCGGGCGACGAGCCGCCGACCCCCGACCACAGCCCGGCCGCGGCGGCGACGAGAGCGAGAGCGGACGCCATGGCGGCACGGCCGCGACGGTGGGCGATTCTGCCGGACACTTCTGACCTCCGGTGAGGAGCGGGGGCGGGGGTGTGGCGGTGCGGCATGAGCATGTACGCGCCAGCCCAGCCTCGCCCCACGGCACCCGGCCCGCCAGATGAAATCGGCGTGAATGCCTGTCCTTCCTCGGCGCCATGGGTGTCACCCCGTCCGCCGCGCACCACGGCGGGTCCTCCGGACGGAGCCGCCGGCCGCCCCCTGCCCGTCTTCCGGACGGAGCCGCGGGCCACCCTACTGCCCGGCCGCCCGGCCCGTCTTCCGTGAGGGCGGCACACGGCTGGTCAGGGGTGCGGGCCATCTCCGCCCCGGTGCTGTCCGCCTTCCACCGGCTGATCGCCCGACGGCGCGTCGGGAGCCCTGCGGACCCCGGCCGGAGCCCTGCGGACCCCCTGGGGAGCCCCGCGGACCCCCGGCCGGGGCCCGGTCAGGTTCCGGCTCAGCATCGTCGCTCCCAGCAACGTCAGCGTGTGGACGACCGTGTTGCCGTGGCGATGGCTGGTGATGAGGCCCGCGTCGCGGAGGGCCGTGGTGTGGTGGGTGGCGGTGGCGGGGGTCACGCCGGCCCGGTGGGCGGCCTCGGTGGTGGTGGCGCCGGCGGCGGTGGCGCGGAGGACCGTCGCCCGCGCCCGGCCCAGCAGGATCTCCAGGGAGGGGGAGCCGGGGGCCGGCCGGGGCAGCTCGTGGTGGACGGAGTAGGCGAGGACGGGGGGCAGGGCCGGGTCGGCCAGGGAAATGGGGCCCTTCCAGCAGAAGTACGAGGGGATCAGGAGCAGGCCACGCCCCTCCAGCCGGATGTCGTGCTCCGTCGGGTACGTGCCGATCTCCAGCCGGGGGTGCCGCCAGCGGACCGCCGGGCCCAGTCCCCCGAGCAGCCCCTCGGTGCCGTCGTCGAGCAAGTGCCGGGCCAGGCGCACGCGTTCGGTATGGACGCCTTCGCGCATCCACTCCTCGTGGGGCGCGATCACGGCGCCGTGATAGGCGCGCAGGACGCTCACCAGCTCCTCCCGGGCCCCCCGCTCCGGCAGGCGGGCCAGGTGGGGCGGGACACGTCTTATCCGGGCCAGCGCCGCCAGCTCCGCCTTCACCCGGGCCGGGGGAGTCGCCAGGATCGCCGCCAGCCCCGCGTCCAGGCCGGCCACGCCCTCCAGCGGGGTGAGGAAGTCCGGCCAGTACGACGCGCGGGGGTAGAGCGGCAGCAGAATCCGGCGTACCGCGCTCTCCAGCCCCGCCTCCCGTAACCGCTCGCGGGCCGTGCGGTACCAGAGCGCGTACGCCCAGCGGCCCGCCGGGGTCTGGAAGCGGTGGAGGCTGGCTGCGATCTCCCACAGCGGATGCGGCGTGGCGGCCACCCTGGTCCTGGCCAGATCCTCAGCCGAGAAATGAAAGCGAAGCACGCTCGACACCCTCTCCACCGGCGTCATTTCACCCTGTTCGAATGAGCATGACAGCCGAAAGCGCACACCGGAGCATGAACTCGCTCCGCCGCACCGATCTCCACGGCACCACCCGCACCTTCCGCCGACCGAAGGAAACCGATGGCGAAGATCCTCACCCACCCGGCCGCGGCGGCGGCCCTGCTCGCCGCCCTCGCCGTCTCGGTGCCTACCACCGCGTCGGCCGCCCCCGCCTCCACCGCCGCCACCAGCTGCTACGGCGGCGCGGTCACCGTGGACTACGGCGACGCCGCCGAGTTCGGGCCCTACACGACCACGTCCCGCTGCTCCGACATCAACCTCCGCATGATCAGCGGCGACTCCGAGTTCGTCTGGGCCTGCGTGAAGTTCACCCGCGTCGGCGAGTGCAACTACTGGACCAAGGTCGGCCGGAGCTGGAAGACCATCGCCACCGACGTCAAGAACGGCAGCAAGTTCACCGTGCCCCTCGGCGTCGACCTCGAAGGCGCCTCCGCACGCGTCCAGATCGCCTTCTGAACACCGTCTCTCCTCAAGTGATCGGACCCACATGACCCGCACCCGGAGAACGGCGGCCGTTCTCGCCGCCACCACCGCGCTGATCGCCGCCGGCGCCACCGCGCCGGCCGTCGCCCAGCCCGGGAAGGCCGCCGCCACCTCCTGTTACGGCGGCGCCAAGTCCCTCACCTACCGGTACTCCACCGCCGCGGTCGAGTACGGCACTTACACCACCACCTCGCGCTGCGGCGACATCAACATCAAGCTCAGCAGCTCGGCCACCGGCTTCCTGGACGCCTGCGTCGTCTTCGTGGACCACACCACGCTGTGCAACCACGACAACACCTACTCGACGTTCGGCCCCCAGTGGGCGACCGTCGCCACCGATGTCAAGGACGGCACCCGCTTCAAGCTGCGCGTGCACGCCTACGACACCGACGCCCAGAACGTCCCGTTCCAGCTCGCCTTCTGACCGCTCGTACAAGGGAGTTCACGATGACCTTCTCTCCGGACCGCCGCACGATCCTGCGCGGCACCCTCGCCGCGACCGCCGGCATCTTCGCCGGTCCCGTACTGCTGTCGGGCAGCGCGCAGGCGTACAACTGGACGCGCACCCTGAACCAGGGAGCCAACGGCGCCGATGTGACGGAGCTGCAGATCCGGGTGGCCGGCTGGGCGGCGGACTCCGCCTCGCAGTCGCGGGTGGGCCTCGACGGCGACTTCGGGCCGGGCACGGCCGCCGCGGTACGCCGCTTCCAGGCCGCGTACGGGCTCTCGGCCGACGGCAGCGCCGGGCCCGCGACCCAGGCGCAGCTCAACGCCCTTGAGCAGTCCGACGGTTCCACCGCGCACTTCAACTGGGCCGAGTTCTACGACCGTTCGAACGGCAACTTCAACGGTGGCAAGGTGAGCGCGGCGGCCGTCAAGGAGAACGCCCGCCGGGCCATGTACAAGCTGGAGGCGCTGCGCAAGAAGCTCGGCAACGTCCCGATCACCGTCAACTCCGGCTTCCGCAGCATCGCGCACAACGCCGACATCGGCGGCGCCAGCGACAGCATGCACCTCTACGGCACCGCGGCCGACCTGGACGTGCCCGGCGTCAGCAACCGCACCGTCTACCAGAAGGCCGAGACCTGCGGCTTCTCCGGCCTTGAGCACTACGACACCGACCACCAGCACGTCGACAGCCGCGCCGACCTCGGCCGCTCCTGGTGGTGGGAGAGCGGCACCATCTGACCCTCCGCGGCCCGGGGCCGGGGACCGTACGAGGTCCCCGGCCCCCCGCACATCCGCACCCGGAAACATCCCCACCCGGAAGGTCACACCCCCATGCCCCGCATACCCCTGGCCCGCGCGGCCCTCGCCGGCCTCGGCACCCTGGCCGTCATCGCCGCCGCCGTGCAGCCCGTCAGCGCCGCACCCCGGACCGGCAGATCCGAGGGCCCCGTCGCCCACGCCTTCAGCGGCGCGGCGGCCGAGTACGGCGTCCCGCGCGACCTCCTGATCGCCCTCGGCTACAGCGAGACCCACCTCGACGGCCACCACGGCCTGCCCAGCCAGGCGGGCGGCTACGGAGTGATGCACCTGGTCAGCAACCCCGACCAGCACACCCTGGAGCTGGCCTCCCGGCTGACCGGTGAGACACCCCGCGAGCTGCGCACGGACACCGCCGCGAACATCCGGGGCGGCGCGGCCGTCCTGCGGGCCTACGCCGACCACGCCGGACTGAGCCGGGCCGAGCGGCGCGACACCGGCGCCTGGTACCCGCTCCTCGCCCGGTACGGCGGCGCCACCGACCCCGCCACCGCGAAGCTCTACGCCGACACCGTCTACACCTTCCTGGCCGAGGGCGTCACGGCCCGCACCGAGGGCGGCGAGAAGCTGACCCTGCCCGCCCGGAAGGTCACCCCCCGGCGCGGCGCCCGCGGGTCCGCCCTGGCCCCGGCCGCGCAGAGCCCCGACTACCCCTCCGCGCTCTGGGTCCCAGCCAACCCGGCCAACTACGTGGTCGGCCGCACCGCCGCGATCAGCAAGGTCGTCATCCATGTCACCGAGGGCTCGTACGCGGGGACCCTCAGCTGGTTCCAGAACCCGGCGGCGCAGGTCAGCGCGCACTACGTGGTGCGCTCCTCGGACGGTCAGATCACCCAGACGGTCCGCGAGAAGGACACCGCCTGGCACGCCCGCTCCGGTAACGCCAGCGGCATCGGCATCGAGCACGAGGGGTACATCGACAACCCCAGCTGGTTCACCGACGCGATGTACCGCTCCTCCGCCGCGCTGACCGCCTCCATCTGCGCCCGGTACGGCATCCCCAAGGACCGCGCGCACATCGTCGGCCACTCCGAGGTGCCGGGCAACGACCACACCGACCCCGGCCCGAACTGGAACTGGACCTACTACATGCAGCTGGTCGGCGGCAGCACCGGCGGCGGCACCGGCGGCGGCGAGGTCCAGCTCAGCTTCCCGTCGTACGACACCCTGCGTGCCGGCTCCACCGGCGCCCAGGTTTCGGCCGCGCAGTCGCTGCTGGAGGCGCAGGGCTTCGACGTGGGTACCGTCGACGGCAGCTTCGGCACGAAGACCACCTCCGCCGTGACCGCCTTCCAGAAGGCCCGCGGACTCGGCTCCGACGGAGTGGTGGGCGCCCGTACCTGGACCGCGCTGCTCTCGGCCGGCAGCACGCCCGCCCTCAGCCAGGGCTCCACCGGCGCCCCCGTCCAGCGCCTTCAGCGGGCCCTGACCGCGGCGCTCGGGCGGACGATCACGGCGGACGGCGAGTTCGGCTCGGGCACCCAGCAGGCCGTCCGGGACTACCAGACCAGCCGCTCGCTGGGCGTGGACGGCCAGGTCGGGCCCGCCACCTGGAGCGCGCTGCAGGCCGGACGCCCATAGCCTGGAAGGTGCGTACACGGGGGGAGGCAGAAGGGAGGGGACGCCCGTACCTTCCGATCCGAGCGGGGGGCTTTCCGGAGCATCGCCCATGACCACTACGCGCACCTTCCGACCCGCCCATGCCACGGACCGCACGGCGTTCGGCTCCGCCGCCGACTGGGGGCTGCTGCTCATCAGAGTGACCTTCGGTCTGGTGATGGCGGCCCACGGCGCGCAGAAGCTGTTCGGGATCTTCGGCGGCCAGGGGCTCACCGCGACCGGCAAGGGGTTCGAAGCCATCGGCTACCGGCCGGGCAAGGTCTTCGCCACCATCGCGGGACTGTCCGAGCTGGCCGGTGGCCTCGGCCTCGCCGTCGGCCTGCTCACACCCCTGGCCTGCGCCGCGCTGATCGGCGTCATGATCAACGCGATGGCGCTGGTCACCGGCCCGCACGGCCTGTGGGCGTCCGACGGCGGTCTCGAGTACACCCTCTGCATCGCCGTCGTCGCCCTCGGCATCGCCGCCACCGGCCCCGGCCGGCTGGCCCTCGACCGCTTCTTCCCCTGGGGCCGGGGCGGCTGGTGGTCCGCCGCCCTGGCCCTCGGCCTGGGCGGCATCGGCGCGGCGATCACCCTCAGCATCTAGGGCTGCCCCAGCCGCCGGGCTGCTTCCGGCGCGATCGATCCATCCGGCCCGCGCCGAGGGAGGCCGCGTCGGCGGCGGTCATCCTCTCCGGGTCGGCGCTCTTCCGGCAGGGCGGCCGCGCGCCGCGCTGGACGCCTGCGCCGCGATCCCGGCACCGGCGACGACCGCGACCCCGGCGGCGCCCCACGCGATGTGACGGGTCTTCCTGGACAGCCGATGGCTCGACATCCCCACCCCGGATGCTCATGCCCCCGGCACGCGGACGGCGTGGCGAGTGGCGAACGACGTGACTCCGGTACGGCGGCCGAGCGCGGAACCGCGGACGTACGAAGTGACAGCACTCTGGTGGAAGGGGTGTACGAGGGGATCGGGTGCCATGTGTACCGGAATCCGTTGCCGGGTCCGGGAACGGGGTGATCGCATTCTTTTCGCCGGGCGGGCTTGGGGCGCCCGCGTTATGGGCACCGTCCTCCTACCGGTGTTCGGTGTCGGCTGGGGAGGGTGACGTGGAGCGTCAGATTCGGGTACGGGTCAGTCGGCGGCCCGCGGCCCCGCGGGGCCAGGAGATCGACCGCAGGACGCCCTCGGGCCGCGTCCTGCCGTACTGAGACCGGACGGCCGGCCCCGCCGCGTCAGGCGGCCAGCGGGGCGAGGACCAGCGGGGCGATCCGCCCCTCCAGCATGGCGCCCAGACCCTGTACGGCGCACACGTCGGGGCGTTCCGCGATGTGCACCGGCATGCCGGTGGCCTCGCCGAGCATCTGGTCGAGGCCCGGCAGCAGCGCGGTGCCGCCGACCATCATGATGCCCCGGTCCACCAGGTCGGCCACCAGGTCCGGCGGGCAGCCGCGCAGCACCTTGCCGATGCCGTCCAGGACGGCCAGCAGCGGGGTGTGGATCGCGGTGCGCATCGCCGCCGTGTCCACCCGTACGCTGCGCGCCAGGCCCGTGGCCACGTCCCGGCCGTGGATCTCGGTGGACACCGGGCCCTGCGGGGTCAGCCCGTTGTCCGACAGGGCTATCTGGAGCGGCCGCACCGACTGGCTGGGCAGCATCAACTCGTGCTCGTGCCGCAGGTGTTGCACGATCGCCCGGTCCACAGCCTCACCGCCCACCGGAACCCGCTCGGCCGTGACGATCGACCCCAGCGAGAGCACCGCCACCTGGGTCGCCGCCGCCCCGCACACCATGATCATGCTGGCCTCGGGGCGCTCCACCGGGAGCCCGCAGCCCACGGCCGCCGCGATCAGCGTGTCCACCAGCTCCACCCGCCGGGCGCCGAGTCCGACCAGCGTCTCGATCGTCGCCCGCCGCGCCAGTGGGTCCGCCTCGTGCGGGGTGCACGCCGCCGCGCGCAGCCGGGGCCGGCGGCGCAGGGCGCGGCGCATCTTGTCGCCGAGCAGATGCCGCAGCATGCGCTGCGCCATCTCGATGTCGACCACCGTCCCACCGGAGACCGGCCGCACCACGCGGATGTACTGCGGGGTGCGCCCCGTCATCTGCTCCGCGAAGTCGCCGACCGCGATGAGCGCCCCGGTACGGGTGTTCACGGCGGCCACCGAGGGCTGGTCCACGACGAGTCCGGCACCCTTCACGTACACGCGGGTACGGGCCGCGCCCAGGTCCACGGCGAAGTGGCAGCGGCCCAACTGCTCCAGGCTGACGGTCACGGCAGTTCCTCCCGAGTGCGCTGACCATGGGCGGACCGTCCGGTCCGGCGGCCCTCACTGGCATCCTGCGGGGACGCCGGTGGGGGTGCCTTCTGGAGGGGGCCGGGCGGGGTGCCGCCGAACGGGGGGTTTCGGCGGGCCTATGCCGTGTCGGACTGGCGGCCGGCGTCCCGGACCGTCAGCGCACGCTTCATGATCTTGCCCATGTCGTTGCGCGGGAGCACCGGGAGCAGGTGCAGCACGCGGGGCCGCTTGTGCGGGGCCAGCCGTGCGGCCACATGTCCGGCCAGCTCCGCGAGCGCGGGCGGGGCTCCGGGGTCCGACGGCACCACCCAGGCCACCACCCGCTCGCCCAGGTCCGCGTCCGGCTCCCCGGTGACCGCCGCCTCCGCCACCGCCGGGTGCTCCAGCAGCGCGTTCTCGATCTCGCCCGCCCCGATCTTGTAACCCCCGCTCTTGATCAGGTCGGTGGCCTTCCGGCCGACGATCCGGACATACCCGTCGGACTCCCGCACCGCCACGTCCCCGGTGCGGAACCAGCCGTCGGCCGTGAACGCGGCGGCGGTCGCGTCGGGCCGGTTCAGATACCCGGTGAACAGGTTCGGGCCGCGCACCTGGATCTCGCCCACGCTCTCCCCGTCCCACGCGCCCACCTCGGTGCCGTCCTCCTCCACCAGCCGCAGCTCCACCCCGGGCAGCGGCACGCCCACGGTGCCCGCGCGGGCCTCGCCGCCGACGCGTACGGAGGTGTTCATCAGGGTCTCCGTCATGCCGTACCGCTCGATCACCCGGCGTCCGGTCGCCGCCGCGATCCGCTCGTGGTCGTGCACGGGCAGCGCGGCCGAGCCGGAGACCAGCAGCCGGGCCCGGCCGAGGGCCTTCGCCAGCCCGGGGTCGCCGGGCAGGGCCTCGGCCAGCCGGTGGTACATCGTGGGCACGCCGAACAGCATGGTCGCGCCGTCGTCCAGCTCACGGGTCACGCCCTCGGGGGAGAAACGGCCCAGGTGGCGCACCGAGCCGCCGCGCCGCAGCGGGCCGAGGACGCCCAGCACCAGCCCGTGCACATGGAACAGGGGCAGGCCGTGCACCAGCACGTCGTCCCCGGTCCACCGCCAGGCGTCGGCCAGCGCGTCCAGGGTCGCGGCGAGCGCCCGGCGCGGGACGACGGCACCCTTGGGCGGGCCGGTCGTGCCGGAGGTGTAGACGATCAGCGCCGGGTCCTCGTCCCCGTAGGTGTCCTCGGGGACCGGCCCGATGCCGGAGACCTCCAGCCGGGGCAGGTCCGCGAGGACGGGCGGGAGTCCGGCGCCGGGCGCGGTCAGCACCAGCGCCGGGTCGCTGTCGGCGAGGATGTGCGCCAACTCGCCTTCTCCCGACTTCGGGTTGAGCGGAACGGCGGCCGTACCGGCGAGCAGCGCCCCGGTCACCGCCACGGCGCTCTCCAGTTCGGGCGTCGCCCACACCGCGACCCGGCCGAGGTCCACGAGCCGCCCGGCCACCGCCCCGGCGGCGGAGGCGAGTTCCGCGTACGACAGCGACCGCGCGCCGAAGCGCAGCGCCGTCCTTCCGGCCGACCGGGGGTCCGTCAGGGCGGGGAACAGGGAGGACACGCGGGACTCCTTCGCTGCCGGGTACGACAGTCCCTTCCTACCCCACGTCCCCGACCGCACAGCTCACGTTGTCCGGACCGCCCGCCGTGTTCGCCGCGTCGACCAGCGACCGTACGGCCGTCTCCGGGTCCGGGGCGGCGGCGAGCAGCCCCCTGATCCGGTCGTCGGGGACGACACCGGTCAGGCCGTCCGAGCAGAGCAGGTAGCGGTCCCCGGGGAGCGCCTCGTGCAGGCGGAGGTCGGGGTCGGGGCCGGCCCCCAGGACCTTCAGCAGCAGCGACCGCTGCGGGTGGCTCTCGGCCTCCGCCGGGGTGAGGCGGCCCTCGTCCAGCAGGGACTGGACCACACTGTGGTCGTGGGTGATCCGGAACAGCCCGCCCCCGCGCAGCAGGTAGGCCCGGCTGTCCCCGATGTGCGCCAGGGCCAGCCCCGACCCCGTCCAGAGCAGCGCGGTCAGCGTGGTGCCCGCCTCCCCGTCCCCCTCCGTGGCGTCCCGTACGGCATCGCTCGCGCCCCGCACCGCGTCGGCCAGCAGGTTCAGCACGTTGCCCGGTCGCGGCCCGTCCTCCTCGTCGAGGAACCGCAGTGCCTCGACGGCGGCCTCGCTGGCGGGCGCCCCCGCCGGGCCGAAGCCGTCGGCCACGGCGAGCAGCCTGCGCCCGGCGTAGACGGTGTCCTGGTTGGCGGGGCGGACGTGCCCCCGGTCGGAGTGGGCGGCGCAGCGCAGTTCCAGCATGGTGGGTCCCTCTCCCGGTGCCTCGGTCGACTCGGTCAACTCGCTGACGAGGAACGCGGCCAGATCCCGCCGCACGGCCGTCTCCGCCTCCACACGCGCCCAGTACGCCCGGACCTCCCGCGCCGCGTCCGCTCCGTCCAGCGTGCTCACCGCGCGGATCTCCGCCAGCGGCATCCCGAGCCGCCGCAGCCACGCCACCAGCCGGGCCCGGTCCAACTGGGCGACGGCGTAGTAGCGGTAGCCGGTGTACGGGTCGACGCGCGCGGGGCGCAGCAGGCCCAGCTCGTCGTAGAGCCGAAGGGCCTTCGGGGAGAGCCCCGACGCCTTGGCGAACGCGCCGATGGTCAGCAGGTCCATGTCCGTCCAGGCTCCTTCGAAAGGCCGGTTCCTCGCTTCCCCACCGATGCTGGGGCTTCACCGAAGGGGAAGGTCAACCGGGGTGTTCCGGTTCCGGGACGGATTGCTAGCCTCGCGATCACCGAGCCGACGCAACGCCAAGGGAGCCCGCCGTGCCGCGTATCGCCCTCGCCACCTACGACCCCGGCCCCGAGCCCAGCAAGGACCCCGATCTGGTGGGGCTGGCCGCTGAGTTGCGGGCGGCGGGCGCCGACGCGGAAGTCCGGTTCTGGGACGACCCGGACGCCGACTGGGCCGGCTACGACCTCGTCCTCATCCGCTCCACCTGGGACTACACCTGGCGCACCGCCGAGTTCCTGGCCTGGGTGGACCGGGTCGACGCGCTCACCCGGCTGCTCAACCCGGCCGACGTGGTGCGCTGGAACGTCGACAAGCGGTACCTGGGCGAGCTGGCGGCGGCCGGTGTGCCGACGGTGCCCACCCGCTACCTCCCGCCCGGCGCCGAGCCGGACCTGCCGGCCGGGCACGAGTACGTGATCAAGCCGGCCTCGGGGGCGGGAGCCCGCTACGCGGCCCGCTACACACCCGGGGAACACGAGCTTGCGATACGGCAGTTGGCGCACATGCACGCCGAGGGCCTGACCGCGATGGTGCAGCCGTACATGCGGGGCGTCGACCAACACGGCGAGCGGGCCCTGCACTTCTTCGGCGGGCGTCTGCTGCACGCCAGCCGCAAGGGTGCCGTCCTCGTCTCCGGCACGCCCTTCGACGCCGAGAAGACCGCCCACCCGAGGCTGGCGAAGTGGCAGCCGACAGCGGCCGAACTCGACGTGGCCGAGCGGGCGTTGGCGGCCGTGCCCGGCGGCGCCGAGCGGCTGCTCTACGGCCGGGTCGACCTGATCGACGGCGAGGACGGACAGCCCCGCGTCCTGGAGCTGGAACTCGTCGAGCCCCACCTCTTCCTCGAACTGCACCCCGAGTCCCGGCCCCGCGTCGCCCGGCTCGTCATCGGGGCGGCCGAGGCATCCTAGGGGCATCCTCGGGGGGTGTCGCGCCGATCACGCCGGGCTCGCGGCGCCCCGGTCCCGCGGCGCGGTCCGCTGGAGCAGTCCCCAGGTGAACTCGGCCGCCAGCTCGTGCCGTGCCCCGTCCCGGTCCGGCGCGGTGAAGGCGAGCGCCTGGCGGCCGGGGGCGGTGCCCTGGACCGGGCGGGCCGGGGCGAAGGCACGGGCCACCTCCTCCAGCGTGCAGGACCACGGGGTGAGGTCCTCAAGGGTGGCGGGCTCGGGACCCGGGGCGTCCGGGGCGCGCACCAGCCACTCGGTGAGGACCACCCCGCCCGGTCCGGTCACCACCTCGAAGCGCAGGTCCGGCCAGAGGGGCAGGGCCCACCGCCACGCCTCGCAGTCCAGGTCACCGACCCGGCACGGCGCGGCCGACTCCGGCTCGCCCAGCACCGCGCGGTACCGGGCGGCGGCCGGACGCGCCCTCGGTGAACGGGCCATCGCCTGCCAGCGTCTGTTCGCCTCCCGCATCTCGGCAGCCGAGGCGCCGAGCCGCCGGCGGGCGTCCTCGGCCGGCTCCGGGTTGTGGTCGGCCATGCGGCGCAGCAGCACCAGGGAGAAGTCGAGAGCCATGCGTTCCATGGTGCCCGGCGCGAGGGCGGCCATTGCCCGCGCGACCCGCGCTGACTAGCCTGTGTTCGCCCCGCCGGTCGCTGGTCGGGGTGTCGAACACGGGCCGCCGTGCCCGCAGAGCTGGCAAGGAGGCCGGACGTGGGACGCCTCGTGCCCGCCGTGACGCGGGCCTTCGACATCCTGGAACTGTTCCTCGACGGGGACGGCACGCTCTCCGCGCCGGACATCGTGGGCAGACTCGGACTCCCGCGCACCACCGTGCACGAACTGGTCACCACCCTCGCCGCCCGCTCCTACCTGGTCCCCGTGCCCGGCCGGCCCGGCCGGTACCGGCTCGGCGTGCGCCCGTACCAGCTAGGCAGCCGGTACGCCGAGCAGCTCGACCTCGCCGCCGAGGGCCGGGAGGTGGCCCGCGGTGTCGCCGAGACCTGTGACGAGACGGTCCATGTGGCGCTGCTGGAGGACACCGACGTCATCTACATCGCCAAGGTCGACTCCACGCACGCGGTCCGCATGGTCTCGGCGGCCGGGCGCAGGCTGCCCGCGCACTGCACGGCGGTCGGCAAGATGCTGCTGGCCTCGCTGCCCGCGCCGGAGCTGGCCGCCCGGGTCCCGGACGGCGCCGCGCTGGCCGCGATGACCCCCGACAGCCTCACCGACCCCGGCCGGCTGCGGGACGCCCTCGCGGAGATCCGGCGCCGGGGCGTCGCGGTGGAGCGCCGCGAGTCCAACCCGGACGTGAGCTGCGTGGCCGCCCCCGTCCGCGACCGCACCGGACGCGTGGTCGCCGCCCTGTCCATCTCGGTGCCGACGGTCCGCTGGAGCGAGGAACGCCGCACCGAGCTGGAGGCGCTGGCCGTCGAGGGCGCCGCCGAACTCTCCGCCCGGCTCGGCCACCGGGAGGCGGCGTGAGCGGCTACGAGGTCGCCGTGGCCGCGTCGGCGGAGCTGGGCGAGGGCCCCACCTGGGACCCGGCCACCTCACGCCTGCTGTGGGTGGACGTCCCTGCGAGCCGCGTCCACACCTACGACCCCGCCACCGGCCGCCGCCGTCCGCTCCTCCCTCGTCAGGGGCGGCCCCGACAGGGGCGGGCGCAGCGGGCCCACGGCCGCCGCGAGCAGCATGCGTGGCGCGAGCAGCGCCTCGGCGCCCGCCTCCAGTGAGATCACGTCCGTCACCCGGCGCGCGACCCGTCCGTTGCCGGTGGCGGTCAGCAGCAGCCGGCCGACGTACGCCGAGACGAGCCGGTCCCGGACGGTCGGCCCGGTCGGCGTGGCGCCGGGGTAGAACACATCCGCCCCGGTCGCCAGGTCCCACGCGGTACGGACCGTGCGGGCCACCGCCCGCTGCGCCCGCCGGGCCAGCCCCGGCGCGCCGAGCCCGCCCCGCCGCCGCACCACCTCCCGCAGGGCCACCGCCGACCGGGCCGCGACCGACATGCCGTGCCCGTACACGGGGTTGAGCGCGCACAGGGCGTCGCCCAGGATCACGAAGTGCTCCGGCCACCGCGGCGAACGCTCGGGGAAGACGCGCCGGTTGGCGGTGGTGCGGGTGACCGTGACCTCGGTGAGCGGCTCGGCGTGGGTCAGCAGCTCGCCGATCAGCGGATGCCGCAGCTCCTCGTGCGCGTACCGGAGGAACTCGGCCCCGGTGGCCGGGGGTTCGTCGGTCCGGCCGCCGATCAGGGTGACCAGCCACCTGCCGTCCTCGACCGGCAGCAGCACACCGCCGCGCCCGAAGCCCGAACCCTCCCGCTCGGCCTCGATGCTGACCACCGGGAAGCGGTCCCGCGCCCCCTCCGGCGCCCGGAACAGCCGGCTGGCGTACGACAGTCCCGAATCGACCTCCCGCCGCTCCGGCTCCGGCAGGCCCAGTCCCGCCAGCCAGTGGGAGGCGCGGGAGCCGCGCCCGGTGGCGTCCACCACCAGGGCGGCGTCCAGGGTGCGTCCGGTGCCGTCCGCGCGCACCCGCACCCCGGTCACCGCCCGGCCGGTGCCGGTCAGGCCGAGGGCCTCGGTGCGGTCCAGCAGCTCGATCGCGTCGTCCGCCAGCACCAGCTCCCGGACCACCCAGTCCAGCAGGTCGCGGCCGGCCGCCAGCATGAACGCCGACTCCGGCCAGCGCCGGTACCAGCCGTGCGCCGACAGCGCCACCATGTCCGTGGTCATCGGCACCCGGCGCACCCCGGCCGCGCTCAGCGCCGCCCGCGCGCCGGGCAGCAGATCCTCCAGCGCGCGTGCGCCGCCCGACCACAGCTGGTGGACATGGCCGGCCTGCGGCAGCCCCCTGCGCGGCTCGGGCCCCGCCGGCAGCGCGTCCCGCTCCACCACTGTGACGCGGGCGCCCGCCGTGGCCAGGGCGCGCGCCGCGAGCAGACCGGCCAGGGAACCGCCGAGCACGACGGCCGTGGGCTTCACTTCACTCATGTGCGGCGACGCTCTCTGCCGGGTGGGCGGCCGCACGGGCGCGGACCGCCGCGATCTCGTCGGGTCGCCGGAGGGCCCGGGAGACGGGCCCGATCTCCCGGAGCAGGCCGGTGGTGTCCGGCGCCGCCACTGTCGCGGGCGGCTCCGGCATCCGCGCCTTGGTCTCGACCGCGTCCAGGATGGTCACCGCCGAGGCCAGCGCCCTCGCCCGCGCGGGCGGGTGGCCGAGGCCGAGCGCGGCGTCGTACGCGCGGGCGCCGAGGGCGGTGTCGAAGCGCCGGGCGAGCGGCAGCAGCATGTCCCGGATGAACGTCTCGCGCCGGGTCAGCCGCAGCTCCGGGGTCGCCCGCAGCACGAACGGCACGCCCTCCCCGGCCGACGCCCGCATCAGCGCGTACAGCGGTCGCAGTTGGCGGTGGGCGAGGCGGACCCGCCAGCGGTCGCCGGCGTACTGGCCGGCGTGCGGCAGGATGAAGCCGACCGCGATCAGGATGGCGGACAGCGCGGCGATAGGCGGCGCGAGATCGGTGCTCAGCCAGTCCAGATCGCCGCCCAGCCGGCGTGCGCCGACCGCGGCCAGCTTGACCGCGTCGAAGACCAGGTTCAGCGCGTAGCCCACGCCGAGCAGCGTCAGCCCCCAGCGCAGCCAGGCGTCCAGCCCCTCGGCGCGCACCCAGTTCCACAGCAGCCGCGAGGTGAACAGGCAGGCCACGGCGTGGGCGCCGAGGTACAGCAGGATCTCCTCGCGCATGAACGGCGTGGTGGCGTAGTAGGTGTCCAGGTCCCGCAGCCGCTCCTCGGGCACGTCGGCCAGCCAGAACAGCACCCACAGGGCGGCGATCACCCCGCTGTACACCGACACCACCCAGCGCCGGGCCCGCCGGGTGACGGCGGAGCGGTCGGCGGGGCCGTTGCGCCAGGTGATGATCATCAGCAGGCAGGAGCCGCAGAACGCCATGAGCAGCGAGTAGCACCAGGGCGCGGAGATGTTGGGCACACCGGCCAGCCGGTTGACCCGGGCGATGGTGGACGGCGAGCAGAACACGAAGACACCGCTGGCCACCAGCAGCAGCCCGCCGACCGCGCGCAGCAGCGGATCACGCCACAGCCGGACGATCGTGGGCAGCTTGATCACCAGCGCGACGCTCAGCACCGCCGCCGGAATCCAGAAGGAGATCGAGAAGTCCCGCAGCAGGGCGGCGGGTTTTGTGGCCGCCCCGCTCACCGCGCGGCCCCGCCACGGCCGCGGTAGCCGAGCGAGCGCTGCACGGGGTCCAGCGGCTGCGCCGGACGGCCGAGCCGGGAGCGGAACAGGGTGGCCAGGCGGTGGCCGAAGTCCTCGGCGGCGGCCTCGTCGGCCTCGCGGGAGCCGTCACGGGCGGCCACCGTCAGCGCGGTCTCCTCCCAGCCGGAACCCTCCGCGAGCGCCAGGGTGGCCGAGCCGGGCGGCGGATCATGCCGGTGCCCGGCGTGCAGATGCCACAACTCGTGTCCCAGGATCACCAGTTGCTGTACGGCCTCGGCCCGCTCCTCCACGATGACCAGGTCGAAGTCCTGGAACTCCACGCAGAGCCCGGTGACCTCGATCTCGTCCGGGAAGCGCTCGAACCGCAGCTCCACCGGCCGCCCGCCCCGCCGCACGCTCATCGCCGCGCACAGGGCACGGCACACCTCGCGCACACCGGCCGGAGGCTGCGGCAAGCCGTCCACCTCCCTGGCGAGTTCCCGGGCCAGGGAGCGCATCGCGTGCCCCCGCCGGGAGGGACGCAGCCGGGCGGCCAGCCGTGCCGCTCGCGCCCGTGCGCCCGCGCTGACCATGTGCCGCCCTCTCCGCCCTCATCGGGCCTCACCCCGGCGCCGTCGCCGTCGCCGGACGGTCCGAGCGTACGCGCACGGGTGTGTCCACGTCATGCGGATCAGCGGGGATGGTTCAACCGGTAACCACCCGTGCGCGTACGGGCGTTCAGTGGCCGGGAGAGGGCACCGGGGTCACCGGGACGCCGCCGGCGGACGCGCCCATCAGGGTCAGGCTCACCTTGCCCGGCCCGGACAGGGTGGTGAACTCCGACAGCACCGCCAGCGCCAGTGTGTTGGTGCCCCGTGTGCGCAGAATCCCGTTCGGCAGCACGAAGGTGTGCTGCGGACCCACGTTGTTGATGTACTGGCCCATGTTCCAGCCGTTGAGGAAGATCTGCGCCCGGTAGGCCCGGTACGGATCGTCCTCCAGCCGCAGCCCCACCGAGGCGTCCACATCACCCGGCACCGACAGCCGGAAGGTGGTCCGGTACCACGTCACCCCCTGCCGCCGCTCCTCCCTCGGGAAGGTCACCGGCTTCCAGTCCCGGTCGCGCAGGCCCGGCAGATGCCAGCCCTCCCGCTCCCCGTACAGCCCGCCGGTGTTCTGCGGTCCGCGCACCGGGTCCACGGCCCGCTCGCCCTGCAGCCGCCAGGACACCTTCGGCGCCGCCCCCGTGAAGGACACCGAGGTCAGACCGCGCGCCGCCTTGTGGCTGTCGTCGCCGTGGCCGTCCTGGTCGTGCTGCATGCGCCGCACCAGGACCGACAGCACATGGCGGCCGGGCGAGCGCAGCTCCGGGCGCACCGGGAAGGTGGCCGTCGCCTCCCAGGTGCCCTTGCGGATCGTGGTCGTCCCGTCCGGCACCGGCAGCCGGTGCGTGCCCAGCGGCTCCCCGTCCAGCCACGCCATCAACAGCCCCTGGGTGCCGGAACTGTAGGAGAGCGAGACCTTCTCGATGCCGGGACCGCCCGTGAACGAGCCCCGGTACCAGACGTCCCCGTAGTGGAAGCCGTAGTCGTCGGCGAACAGCACCGGGCCGCCCCCGGGGACCGGGGTGGTGCTGTACGACGACGTGCGGTCCGCCCGGCGCCAGGTGGAGTCGTCGAAGCCCGGACCCGCCTCCGGGTTCTCGGCGCGCGTACGCCAGCCGGTCAGCTCCGGGAGCCGCACCTCGGGCACCCCGGGCAGCATGGCGGTGGTCATCAGGCTGCCGGAGAGCGTGACCCGGGTCGGCACCCGGCGCCCGTTCCACACCAGGGTGTCGACACCGCGCGGCCCCCACACCTCGACCATCGACGCGTCGTCCAGGTCACCGGTCAGCCGGACCTCGGAGCCGTGCACCTCGGCGCGGCGCAGCAGTGCGGGGCCGTACACCACCAGGGTGCCGGCGGGGGTGTCGTGCGGGAAGATCCGCAGCGAGGTGGCGTCGTCCGCGAACAGCAGCACCAGCGGGGTCTCCGTCCCGCCGCGCGTGACCAGCACCCGGGTCAGCCCGCCCTCCCCGAGCGGGGCGCCGACGTGCAGCTCGCCGCGCTCGTAGGCCCAGCCGGCCTCCGGGTCGAGCCGGGTGACGGTCGGCTCCCGCGGGCAGTCCAGCACCAGTTCCGCCCTGTCGCCCCGGCGGCCCGTGAAGACGGCGATGTCCCGCCTGCCCGCCGTCACGGCCATCATGGGCTGCGCGGTGCTGTGCTTCATCGTCCGCCTGCCGAGCCGCAGCCCGGTGGCCAGCATGCGGGCGTCCCGCGCCGGCACGGTGATCCGCAGCTTCCCGGCACGGGTCGGCAGCTCGGCGGTGACCGGGCGCGTACCGTCGTTGCGGGTGATGTACACATGCGTGCCGGTGTCCGGGTTGGCCAGGTGGTAGACCTTCAGCCCGGCCACCTTCACGTCCGCCGCCCGGTCCAGCCGCGCGAAGTCCGGCACCCGCTGGAACAGATGCCCCAGCTGGTGCATCGGCGCCATCTTCGCGGTGACGTTGCGGGCCTCGTCGATGGCCGCGCCGTAGTCGTACGACGTGTAGACGACCGGCGCGGGGAGCCAGCCCCAGCTGGTGCCGCCGAACGTCATGTAGACGTTGTGCAGGGTCAGGCCGTTGGCCAGGTTGGTCAGGTAGAAGCGGCGCTCGTAGGCGGAGTCGCGGGTGCGCCGGGCCTCCGGGTACCCCTTGCCGTCGAACCAGGCGCCGCCCCACGGGTCGAACCAGCCGCCGCCGAACTCCGGGACGAAACCCGGCGTGCGCGGTGAGGCGGTGGACCCGCCGGTCGCCCCGCCCGGCCCGAACCTCCCCCAGTCCGGCGGGGTCCTGGCCGGCGTGGGATAGCCGTCGAAGCCGTACAGCCAGCCGCCCTCCTCGCCCCCGGTGTCGAAGGAACCCGGCGTCCAGTAGCCGTTGCGCCCCTTGTCGTTGTGGAAGAGGGGTACGTCGATGCCGTCCGCGCGCACCTTCTTGTACAGGTGGGACAGGTACGCCCGGCCGACGCCGTCGGTGACGTGGGAGTCGTACTCGTTCTCCAGCTGGTACAGCAGGACCGTGCCCCGGCCCTGGGTGTACAGGTGCCGGCGGACGATCCGGTCGACGTGCGTCAGCCACGCGTCGGCGTGCCGCAGATAGGTGGGGTCGGTGGTGCGCGCGGTGCCCTCGGTCACCGTCAACCAGCCGGGGAAACCGCCGCCGTCGGTCTCGGCGTTGATGTACGGGCCGGGCCGCAGGATGACGTACAGCCCCGTCTCGGCCGCCGTGCGCAGGAACAGGTCCAGGTCCCGGACGCCGGTGAAGTCGAAGGTGTCCGGTGCGGGGGAGTGGTAGTTCCAGGAGACGTACACGCTCACCGTGTTGAAGCCGTGCGCCCGCATCTTCTGCAGCACGTCCCGCCACAGGGACGGGCTCGGCAGCCGGAAGGGGTGCATCTCGCCCGACCACACCACCAGCCGTCGCCCGTCGACCAGCAGCGAGTGCGGGTCGTACCCGACGGTGTGGCGACGGCCGTCGGCGCGCGGCGTGGCGGGTGCCGGCCCGGTCGGCGCTCTCCGTGCCGCGAACGCCGAGGGCGCTCCCGGACCGCCGCTGCCGCCCATGGCGAAGCCGAGCGCGGCACAGCCGGTCAGGGCACTGAAAGTACGTCTGCTGAGCGCCAAGATTGTCCTCCGGTCGACCCCACGACGAGCGTGGGCCCGGCCATTCTCCACGCCCCGCCCACCCGCGGCCGGAACCAAGCCGCCCCCGGCGTGGGCGAATCACCCGGTAAGGGGGGACGGCGCCTCGGTGAAGCACCGGGAAACGGGCGTCGTACGGAACGCCCGCGCCCGGACCTCAGGGCTGACTCATCGGGGGCGGTGCGCCCGCGCCCGCCGCGTTCGGCCAGCTCTGGACGTTGGGCCAGCCGGGCGCGGCGGCCGGGGTGAGGCCGGGGGACACCGGAGCGGCGGGGGTGCCCGGCGCGGTCATGCCGCGCACCTGAGCCGCCGTCAGGCCACCGCGCGCCGGGACGCCGGGCGGGGTCGGGCCGAGGGCGGCGGCGGGCGCGGGGACGGGCACGGGTGCCGCCATGGGTGGGGGGACGGGGACGGGGACGGGTGGGGCCATGGGCGCGGGGACGACGGAGGGTGCGGCCATGGGCGCCGGGGCGACGGCAGCGGCGGCCGGTACGGGTGCCGGGTACGGAGCCATGGGCGCGGGCGCCGGAACCGGCGGGGGTGCCATGGGGGCCGGGGGAGCCGGGGGAGCCTGGGGTGCCATGGGAGGCGGGGGTGCCATGGGCACCGGCTGCTGCGGCGGAGCGGGGACCTGCTGCGGCACGGGCTGCGGCAAGGGCGCCGCCGGTACCCGCATCCCGCCGCCCGGAGGGGGCGTGGCGGCGGCGAGCGGCATTCCGGTACCGGCGGCGGCCAGGGCGGCGGCGATGACGGGAGAGCCGGAGGAGACGGGCGGGGCGGCCAGCCGGACTCCGGCGCCGTTGGTCTCGCCGACCAGCCGGTCCACCGCCGGAGTGCCCGAGCTGTAGCTGGTCGCGGAGCCCAGCTCGGGCACGGCGGGCTCGTAGAGCACCTGCTCCAGACCGGCCACCAGACGGCGGACGTCGGTCTCGGGGCGCACCGCGAGCCGCAGGAAGCGGCTGGACGAGCCGATCTTGTCGCCGCACTCGCGGACCAGAATCCGGTGCTCGTTCAGCAGCCGGTCCCGGACCACGGTGCCCTCGGCGCCCACGGGGAGGCGCACGAAGAGGAAGTTGCCCTGCGAGGGATAGACCGTGAGCCCCGGCAGCGCCGACAACTGGCTGGCCATCTCCAGCCGGTCGCGCCGCACCTGGAGCAGGCTCTGCGCGTACTCGGCGCCGTGCTCCTTCAGCATGAACACCACGTACTCCGCGAAGGAGTTGAGGTTCCACTTGGGCAGCATCGAACGGACCTTCCTCGCCAGGCCCGGGTTGGCCACCAGATAGCCGAACCGGATGCCGTGCAGGCCGAAGTTCTTGCCGAGGCTGCGCAGCACGATCACGTTGGGTCTGAGCATCGCCTCCCGCACCACGCTCGGCTCCGCCTCGGCGTCGGCGAACTCCAGGAACGACTCGTCGATCACCACCAGGTCCAGGTCGGCCATCGCGTCCATGAACTGCACCACCGACTGCCGGGGCAGGAAGCCGCCGTCCGGGTTGCTGGGGTTGCAGAGCACCGCCACCCGCGTGCCCCGGGCGCGGATGAACTCCGCGTACCGGCCGAGGTCCAGCGCGAAGCCGCCTGCCTCCTGGAGCGGGAACATGTCGACCCGCTTGCCGGTCTCCATCGGCTGGTCGGTCCAGCGGCCGAAGGTCGGCACCGGCACCGCGAGCGACTCCCGGACCAGCAGATGGTCGATCCAGGTGATCAGCTCGGTCGATCCGTTCCCCATCGCCACGCACTGCGGCGGCAGTTGGAGCAACCTGCACAGCTCGGCGGTGACGGTGTCGGCGCCGCTCGGGTAGTACGTGATGATCTCGCGCAGCCGGGACGCCATCTCGTCGAACATCGCCGGGGTCGGGAAGTAGGGGTTGCAGGGGATGCAGAAGTCCACCGGACCCGTACCGTCGCTCTCCCGCGCCGGCGCCGCCGTCGAAGGGCTGTGCGCGGCGGCGCTGCGGAACAACGAGGTGACGTTGTCAGGCAAGGGGACCTCCGTCGAAGGGTGGCCCGCGCGGGGGGGCGCGGGCCACCCAAGCATAAGGA
>NZ_JBHXLV010000022.1:0-45827 GCF_042721685.1 Streptomyces sp. NPDC058459
ATTCCGGCCGAGTCCGGCGGTGCGACGGGGCGACCGGACCGGCATAGTGACCAGGACGGACTCGATGGCGGACCGTTTTGTTCGTATCTGATCGCATCTTCCTCTTGACAGGGTGTGACTCGGGCCACGCGGATTGGGCGTAACGCTCCCGGAAACAGCGCGATGACCTAAGAGGTGAACAGCCGCGAAGGGAATACGGACGCCGTGCCAGGCGCTGTGTCTCATCCCGGCCCAGCCCGCGCCGTCGGCCCGTCCCCAGGCCGGTGGTCGGCTCCTGTCCATGCCGGACGGAGCCGGAAGCCGCTTTCCAACGTTCCGAGAGGTTGTTCGTGTCGGCCAGCACATCCCGTACGCTCCCGCCGGAGATCGCCGAGTCCGTCTCTGTCATGGCGCTCATTGAGCGGGGAAAGGCTGAGGGGCAGATCGCCGGCGACGATGTGCGTCGGGCCTTCGAAGCTGACCAGATTCCGGCCACTCAGTGGAAGAACGTACTGCGCAGCCTCAATCAGATCCTTGAGGAAGAGGGTGTGACGCTGATGGTCAGTGCCGCAGAGCCCAAGCGCACCCGTAAGAGCGTCGCAGCGAAGAGTCCGGCCAAGCGCACCGTCACCAAGACGGCCGCTGCGAAGACGGTGACCACCCGTAAGGCCACGGCCGCCCCAGCCGTGTCCGCCGCCGCGGGCGACGACACCGACGAAGCCGCCTCCGCCCCGAAGGCCGCGGCCAAGAAGACCACCGCCAAGAAGACGGTCGCGAAGAAGACCGCGGCCAAGAAGACGGTGGCGAAGAAGACCGGCGCCAAGAAGGACGACGCCGAGCTTCTCGAGGACGAGGTCGTCGAGGAGACCAAGTCCGCCGACGAGCCCGAGGTCACCGAGGCCGCCGGCTTCGTGCTGTCGGACGAGGACGAGGACGACGCGCCCGCGCAGCAGGTCGCCGCGGCCGGCGCCACCGCCGACCCGGTCAAGGACTACCTGAAGCAGATCGGCAAGGTCCCCCTGCTCAACGCCGAGCAGGAGGTCGAGCTGGCCAAGCGCATCGAGGCCGGTCTGTTCGCCGAGGACAAGCTCGCCAACTCCGACAAGCTCGCCCCGAAGCTCAAGCGCGAGCTGGAGATCATCGCCGAGGACGGCCGCCGCGCCAAGAACCACCTGCTGGAGGCCAACCTCCGTCTGGTGGTCTCCCTGGCCAAGCGCTACACCGGCCGCGGCATGCTCTTCCTGGACCTCATCCAGGAGGGCAACCTCGGTCTGATCCGCGCGGTCGAGAAGTTCGACTACACCAAGGGCTACAAGTTCTCCACGTACGCCACCTGGTGGATCCGTCAGGCGATCACCCGTGCCATGGCAGACCAGGCGCGCACCATCCGTATCCCGGTGCACATGGTCGAGGTCATCAACAAGCTCGCGCGCGTGCAGCGCCAGATGCTCCAGGACCTGGGCCGCGAGCCCACCCCGGAGGAGCTGGCCAAGGAACTCGACATGACCCCCGAGAAGGTCATCGAGGTCCAGAAGTACGGCCGCGAGCCCATTTCGCTGCACACCCCGCTCGGCGAGGACGGCGACAGCGAGTTCGGTGACCTCATCGAGGACTCCGAGGCCGTCGTGCCCGCCGACGCCGTCAGCTTCACGCTCCTCCAGGAGCAGCTGCACTCGGTGCTCGACACCCTGTCCGAGCGCGAGGCAGGCGTGGTCTCCATGCGCTTCGGCCTCACCGACGGCCAGCCGAAGACGCTCGACGAGATCGGCAAGGTCTACGGTGTGACGCGCGAGCGCATCCGCCAGATCGAGTCGAAGACCATGTCGAAGCTGCGCCACCCGTCGCGCTCCCAGGTGCTGCGCGACTACCTCGACTAGACCGAGCCGCTCCGCCGCCGAAGGCCCGTCCCCCCTCGCGGGAGCCGGGCCTTCGTGCTGCGGGCCATCGTGCGCTGGATGACTCTGGGTGTTCCGGAACCACTCTGAGTGAGGAGTCCAGCATGCGCCCTTCCGTTGTCCGGGTGCTGATCCGGCCGCTCTCGCTGGCGGCCACGCTGACCGCGATACCCCTGATCGGCGCCGCTCCGGCCGTCGCTGACAGCGTGGTGGTCGGCGGCTTCCCGATAGACGTCTCACAGGCCCCGTGGACGGTGGCGCTCTCCAGCCGTGACCGGTTCGGGGGTAGCCGGGCGGGCCAGTTCTGCGGCGGGGTGGCGATCGCGCCGACCACCGTCCTCACCGCCGCCCACTGTGTCTCCGACGACGCCCTCGGCACGCCCCCCGACCGGGTGCGCGACCTGAAGGTCATCGCCGGCCGGACCGACCTGCTCGCGGCCGGCGGCCAGGAGACAGCCGTGCGGGACACGAAGATCAACCCGGAGTACGACCCCCTGACCAACGCGGGGGACTACGCCGTCCTCACGCTCGCCGAGCCGCTGCCGCCGAGCGCCGTCGTACCGATGGCGGCTGCCGGTGATCCGGGCTACGCGCCGGGCGCGGAAGCCCTGGTCTCGGGCTGGGGTGACGCCGACGGCGACGGCGCCTACCCGACCCGGCTGCGCGCCGCGCGGGTCCATGTACTGGCCGACGACCTCTGCGCCCACGCCTACGCGGGCGGGCGGAACGGCACCTATGGCGCCGCCTCCATGCTCTGCGCGGGAGAGGCCGCCGGAGGACCGGATGCCTGCCAGGGCGACAGCGGCGGCCCGCTGGTCGCCGGGGGACGGCTCATCGGACTGGTGTCCTGGGGGAGTGGCTGCGGGCAGGCCGGCAACCCGGGCGTCTACACCCGCGTGTCCGAGGTCGTACGCACGCTGGAGCAGGCCGCGGAAGCGCCCCAGGAGGCCCCCAGGCGCCCCTGAGACGGCCTGCGGCCCCCTTTTCGGGTACGCGTACGGGCGGCCGCTCCTCCGGGGAAGCAGCCGCCCGTACGCCGGCCTGATGCCGGGGCTGGCTCGTCGGTCGGGTGCGAGATTCAGCGCTCTTCGGTGGCAGAGGTGCTGGGAACGGAACCCAGCCGCTCCGTCTCGTCCTGTATCTCAGCGGCGATCTTCTTGAGTTCCGGCTCGAACTTGCGCCCGTGGTGGGCGCAGAAGAGCAGTTCTCCGCCGCTCAGCAGGACGACGCGCAGGTATGCCTGGGCGCCGCAGCGGTCGCAGCGATCGGCGGCCGTCAGCGGGCTCGCGGGGGTCAGAACAGTAGTCACGTCGCCTCTTCTCTAGCTCGACGAGCTGTCGTACCAGGGTCAACATCCAACCAGGCCGAATTCGTTCCCGCTCGTGGCTATCCGTCGAAAATTTCTTTCGGTATGGCCGGCTGTTGCCGGTTGGCGGCGAATGTGCCGTAGCGCGTGGTCTGGTGCTTACGGTTTCGCGCGGTTTTCGGGGTCGGTCCTCCCGGCTGGGTTGCCGGTGTTGATGAGGACGTGCCCGGAGCCTAAATGGTTCATGCCTCGAAGGGAACGTGATGTGTGCTTCACTCCATCGAGGGATCGAACGTCCGTACGACCCTCGGCTAGTCTGAGTTTCCCTACGTGGGTGGCGTTACACCGGCTCTACCAGGCATCGGTACCCTCTGAGCGGTGACCGAAGCCGGCCCCCTACCCACCAGGGGCCCATCTGAAATTCAGCGAGGAGCGAACCGCGTGACCGCCGACACGTCCGTGCCGTCCACAGCGCTGCTGGCAGGAGCAGACCGGGACGGTTCCAACTACACCGCGCGGCACCTGCTCGTCCTCGAGGGCCTCGAAGCGGTGCGCAAACGTCCGGGCATGTACATCGGCTCGACCGACAGCCGCGGCCTGATGCACTGCCTCTGGGAGATCATCGACAACTCCGTCGACGAGGCCCTCGGCGGTTACTGCGACCGCATCGAGGTGATCCTCCACGACGACGGTTCCGTGGAGGTGCGGGACAACGGCCGCGGCATCCCCGTGGACGTCGAGCCCAAGACGGGCCTGTCCGGTGTCGAGGTCGTCATGACCAAGCTGCACGCCGGCGGCAAGTTCGGCGGCGGCTCCTACGCGGCCTCCGGCGGCCTGCACGGCGTCGGCGCCTCCGTGGTGAACGCGCTCTCCTCCCGGCTCGACGTAGAGGTGGACCGCGGGGGGAGCACCCACGCCATCAGCTTCCGCCGGGGTGTCCCGGGCACCTTCGCCCGGGGCGGCGCCGAGGCCGGGTTCGAGGCCGGGACCGGCCTGACCAAGACCAAGAAGATCGCGAAGAACCGGACCGGCACGCGTGTGCGCTACTGGGCGGACCGGCAGATCTTCCTCAAGGACGCCAGGCTCTCCCTGGACAACCTGCACCAGCGGGCCCGCCAGACCGCCTTCCTGGTGCCCGGCCTCACCATCCTCGTGCGCGACGAGATCGGTCTCGGCGAGGGCGGGAGCAAGGGTGAGGAGTCCTTCCGCTTCGACGGCGGCATCAGCGAGTTCTGCGAGTACCTGGCCACCGACAAGCCGGTCTGCGACACGCTCCGCTTCTCGGGTCAGGGCACCTTCAAGGAGACCGTCCCGGTCCTGGACGAGCACGGCCAGATGACGCCCACCGAGGTCACCCGCGAACTCGGTGTCGACGTGGCGCTGCGCTGGGGCACGGGCTACGACACCAACGTGAAGTCCTTCGTCAACATCATCGCCACCCCCAAGGGCGGCACGCACATGGCCGGCTTCGAGCAGGCGGTCAGCAGGACGATGAACGAGGTGCTGCGCGCCAAGAAGATGCTGCGCGTCGCCGAGGACGACGTCGTCAAGGACGATGCCCTGGAGGGCCTGACCGCGGTCGTCACGGTCCGCCTGGCCGAGCCGCAGTTCGAGGGCCAGACCAAGGAGGTGCTCGGCACCTCGGCGGCCCGCCGTATCGTCTCCGCGGTGATCGCCAAGGAGCTGAAGGCGTTCCTGACCTCCACCAAGCGGGACGACGCCGCGCAGGCCCGCACGGTCATGGAGAAGGTGGTCGCCGCCGCCCGCACCCGGGTGGCCGCCCGCCAGCACAAGGACGCCCAGCGGCGCAAGACCGCCCTGGAGTCCTCGTCCCTGCCCGCCAAGCTCGCCGACTGCCGCAGTGACGACGTCGACCGCAGCGAGCTGTTCATCGTCGAGGGCGACTCCGCGCTCGGTACGGCCAAGCTGGCCCGGAACTCCGAGTTCCAGGCGCTGCTGCCCATCCGGGGCAAGATCCTCAACGTGCAGCGCTCGTCTGTGACCGACATGCTCAAGAACGCCGAGTGCGGCGCGATCATCCAGGTCATAGGGGCGGGCTCGGGCCGCACCTTCGACATCGACGCCGCCCGCTACGGCAAGATCATCATGATGACCGACGCCGATGTGGACGGCTCCCACATCCGCTGCCTGCTGCTCACGCTCTTCCAGCGGTACATGCGGCCCATGGTCGAGGCGGGCCGGGTGTTCGCCGCCGTGCCCCCGCTGCACCGCATCGAGCTGGTCCAGCCCAAGAAGGGCCAGGACAAGTACGTCTACACCTACTCGGACCGTGAGCTGCGGGACACCCTCATGGAGTTCCAGCGCAAGGGCGTCCGCTACAAGGACTCCATCCAGCGGTACAAGGGCCTCGGCGAGATGGACGCCGACCAACTGGCGGAGACCACGATGGACCCGCGCCACCGCACCCTGCGCCGGATCAACCTCGCGGACCTCGATGCCGCCGAGCAGGTCTTCGACCTGCTGATGGGCAACGACGTCGCGCCGCGCAAGGAGTTCATCTCCAGCTCGGCGGCGACGCTGGACCGCTCGCGGATCGACGCGTAAGCGACTGCGCCCGGCTTTGGCCGGGCGGTGGGACGACGGGAGCACCGGCCTCAGCCGGTGCTCCCGTTCCTCGTCCCCAGGTTCCTCGTCCCCGGGCCCTGGGAGCGGCTCACCTAATGGGGTGAAATGTACGAGAAGACGTGTCGGGGATCTTCCTGATCTGTCCATCCTTGGGTATGCAGTCAAGCAACGGCCGACAGTTCGGTACCGGGGACGGTCCGAGCAGTTCGGTCGACAACGAGGAAGAGCAGGACGTGACTTCCCGCGATGTGCGGCACGAGGACCCTTGGCACGACACGCTGACCACCGGCTGGAGCGGACTGGACGGGGCCGGGATGCCCGCGCCGGCCGTGCCGCACCCCCGAAGCGAGGGCGAGCCGGACATCGCGGCGGCTCGGGCACGCGAGGTGTATCTCGCGGTGCAGCAGAGCGAGGCGTTCCAGGAGGTGCGCAGCCGGTACCGACGGTTCGTGGTGCCCGGAGTCGCCGCCTTCTTCTGCTGGTACGTGGGGTACGTGGTCACCGCGACGGCAGCGCCCGGCCTGATGGCGCGGCCCGTCATAGGGGCGGTGAACGTGGGGATGCTCGCCGGGCTCGGGCAGTTCCTCAGCACTTTCCTGCTCACCTGGGCCTACGCGCGCCACGCACGGCTGCGGCGTGACCGGCCCGCGCTAGAACTGCGCTGGGACACCCAGGAGCTGACCCGCGGCATCCAGGGAGGCGCCTCGTGACCGGCAATCACCAACTGCTGGCGCTGGTCCTGTTCAGCGCCTTCGTGGCCGTGACGCTGGGCATCACCACCTGGGTGAGCCGTAGCAAGCAGGGGTCCGCGGAGGAGTTCTACGCGGGCGGGCGCCTGTTCACCCCGCTGGAGAACGGGTTCGCCATCTCCGGCGACTACCTCTCGGCCGCCTCCTTCCTCGGCGTGACCGGCCTCATCGCGCTGTACGGCTACGACGGGCTCCTGTACGGCGTGGGATTCCTCGTGGCCTGGCTGGTCGTGCTGTTCCTCGCCGCCGAACTGGTCCGCAACTGCGGCCGGTTCACCCTCGCCGACGTGGTCGCCGCGCGGATGACCGAGCGGCCGGTGCGGATCGCCACCGGCACCTCCTCGGTCACCGTGTCCGTGATGTACCTGGTCGCGCAGATGGTCGGCGCCGGAAGTCTGGTGGCGCTGCTGCTCGGGGGCTCCGGCGGGGCCGCGCAGGCGTGGACGGTCATCGGGGTGGGCGCGCTCATGGTGATCTACGTGTCGCTGGGCGGGATGCGGGCGACCACCTGGATCCAGATCGTGAAGGCCGTCCTGATGCTGGTCGGGACGATCGTGATGACCGTACTGGTCCTGTTGCGTTTCCACGGGGACGTCAACCAGCTGCTGCTCACCGCCGCCGAGCGCAGTGGGCACGGGAGCTCGTTCCTGGCGCCGGGGCTCAAGTACGGCGGCGACTGGACCTCGCGGATCGACTTCATCAGCCTGGGGCTGGCGCTGGTGCTGGGGACGGCGGGTCTGCCGCACATCCTGTCCCGCTTCTACACGGTGCCGACCGCGCGGGCCGCCCGGCGCTCCACCGTGTGGTCGATCGGGCTCATCGGCAGCTTCTACCTGATGACGATCGTCCTCGGCTTCGGAGCGACCGCCGTGGTGGGCGCCGACGCGCTGCGTCGGTCCAACGCGGCCGGGAACACGGCGATCCCGCTGCTGGCGCTCGACCTGGGCGGCGGTGCCTCCTCCACCGGGGGCACGGTGCTGTTCGCGGTCGTGGCCGCCGTCGCCTTCGCCACGATCCTCGCGGTGGTCGCCGGGATCACGCTGGCCTCGTCCGCGTCCGTGGCCCATGACCTGTACGCGTCCCTCCGGCGTACGCCCAGCACCCCGCGCGGTGAGGTGGCGGTGGCGCGGGTGGCGGCGGCCGTCATCGGGATCGTGGCTATCGCGCTCGGACTGCTGGCCCGCAATCTCAATGTGGCCTTCCTGGTCGGCCTGGCCTTCGCCGTGGCCGCCTCGGCGAACCTGCCGACGCTGCTGTACTCGCTGTTCTGGCGGAACTTCACCACGCGCGGCGCGGTCTGGGCCGTGTACGGGGGGCTGATCCCCGCAGTGATCCTGGTACTGCTGTCGCCGGTGGTGTCGGGGAGCCCCGGCTCGCTGTTCCCCGGCGTCGACTTCCAGTACTTCCCGCTCCAGAATCCGGGCATCGTCTCCATCCCGCTCGGCTTCCTCTCCGGCTGGCTGGGCACGGTCACCTCGGACGAGGTGCCGGACGAGGCCAAGTTCGCGGAGACCGAGGTACGTTCGCTGACCGGCGCCGGCGCCGTGTAGGTACACCCGGCCCGGGTGACGTCACCGCGTCACGGCGTCACCCAGGCGTACCGGTGCTCGGGGCGCCCGGTGTCCCCGTATCGGAGAGACAGCCGTAGGCGGCCCGCTTGTTCCGCGCTGTGCAGGACACCGCAGATCAGGTCCGACGTCCGCTCCATATGGCTACTCGACAACCCCGGGGCCGGCGGTGAGGGGGGCGTGCGCAGGGCGGAGGCCCGTGAGTGGCTGGCCGGATCGCGCTCGCCGCGAGCTTCGTCGACGACCCCGAGATCCTGGCCAGCCGGGTCATGCAGCAGGGTCGACTTCGGGGTGCGTGAACCGTACGGGCCTGCCCAGCGACCGGGCGTAGGCGATTTCGGCTCGGGTGCTGTCTCCGATGTAGTCGCCGACCACGAGCACCTCGTCAGCGAGCCGGATCTTCGCCCGGTGCAGATCGTCGAGTCGAACCTTCAGCGCCTCGGCCTCGGCAGGATCGGACCAGAGTTCGTGCGGCGACTTCATGTCACAGCCCGGTTTGACGACGATCTTCCCGGCGCCTGTCTCCCGTAGATCGGCGTCGTTCATCTCGGTCATGAAGCGGGTGGAGCCGCAGATCACGACGATGCGCGGGAGGCTCAGCAGCTTCTTCGCGTCGGCGAGCTTCTCCTCGGGGGTGAGCCGTTCCGGGTATGACACTGGTTCCTCCTGGTGGTGTGATCCAAGACGGACCAGGTTGGCCAGTGCCAGTGCCAGTGCCAGTGCCAGTGCCAGTGCCCCCGCGCCTGCTCCGCTGTCGAAGGTACCGGCGCTCCGGCCGGGGCGACCACGCCTCCCGGATGCCGTGCAGCCTCGCCTCCCGCTCCGCGAGCAGCGCCGAGGTGTCGCTGAAGGCCGGGTCACGGGTCTGCCGGTGCACCCGCCGGGAGAGCAGCCAGGCGGCCACCGCCCCGACCGCCGGCGCGCCCCCGACGCACGCCGGTAGGCCGGGGATCGCGCCGGGCAGTCCGACGCGCACGCTGTCGTACGCGCTGCCCGCCGAGGACCGCGCCGATGATCCGGTGCCCGGCGTCCTGGAGCGGCGCCTTGCCGCGCGCGGAGCGGCCCGGGGTGCCTCGGTCGATCTCCGTCACCCGGCGGCCGGCCAGCGCACCGCCGGGGTCGGTGGAGACGCGGCGGCCGATCTCCCCGGCGGTCGGGTGGGACAGCGCACCCCCCGTGTGTCCATCACGACGACGTACTCCGCGTGCGTGGTCCGTCTGATCCGCTCGGCCTCCTGCACGGGCTCGTCGACGCTGGGCCGTGTGCTCCGGACGCCCTCGGCGATTTGCCGGGTCCTGCGCGATGACCAGCGCGCGGCGCATCGCGCCTCCTGGTCCAGCTGTCCGCCGAGCGGCGCCAGGAAGAGCCCGGTCGCCAGGACCGCGACGCCCGCCGGGGCAGACCGGGTCGCGGACGTCCGGCCGGGGGAGCGGGAGGCAGGCGGAGACGGTGCGCGGCCGGTCGTGCCGGGCGGCGGTCAGCTTGTCAGGGTCGTCGCGTGCAGTGCCCGGACGCCCACGACCTCCATCCGCGCGGGGGTGCCCAGCACGTCCACCCCGCAGCTCTCCGGACGCGGCGGCAGCGCGGCGGTCCGCGCCACGGTCACCCGCCAGCCCCGGCCGTCGGCGTGGGCGACGGTGACCTCCCAGCGGGGCGCGTCACCTTCGGTGCGGACGACGTGCAGCGCGTCCGCGTCGTACTCGGCCGTCACCGCCCGTACGGCCAGTTCGGCGGCCTGGCCGGGACGGTCCCAGGCAGAGCGGCCGCGGCAGTCCTCCAGCAGGACCTGCCCGTCCCGGGCGCGGTACAGGGCCTCCTTGACCGTGTGCGCCTCGGCGCGGGCGTACGCGTAGCCGTACGGCAGCACGAGCACCGTGGGGGCGAAGCGATGACCACCCAGATGGGTGACCTCCCAGACGCCCGGCACGTCGGACGCGGTGAGTTCGGCGGCGAGGGGGCGGCCCAGCAGGGCGCAGCAGCGGTCGCGCTTGCCGTTGGTGCACACCAGCGCGAGCGGATCACCGGTCTGCGGGCGGCCACCGAGGACCGACGCGAAGGACCGGGGGTCACCGGCGCCCAGAGCGGCGAAGTCCAGGCCGAACAGCTGGTGCGGGTCGCTGGTGGCGGCGCCGTACAGCCACACGTTCCCGGGCACCGTGTGGGCGACGTACACCTGCCGTACGGGCGGTGTGCCGGGGTCGGCGTGCCGGCCGGGACGCCGGATCAGCGCCACCCGCACCCCGGTGTCCTGGGCGGCGGCCTCCAGGGCGCGGCCCAGCACGGGGTCCAGATGGCTCGCGGTCAGCGCTTTGGCGCCCCAGGGGCCGGGCTGTTCCAGCAGCAGCCACGTCGTCGCCGTGGCCGCCGTACCGGAAACGGGCTCGTCGAGGTTCCGGGAGACGGTCGCACACCTACTCACAAAGGCGAGCCTAACCTGAGTCAGGGGGGTCCGAGTGACCGGAGGGTCGTACGCGGCCGGGAGGGTGATCCGTCCTCGTATCCTGGCCAGGTCGAAGTCCGTCCGCCGGGAAAGGTGCCCCTCGTTGGCGAACAGTCGTGGTCCGCAGATTCCGGTCGTCGTGCTGGCGGGGTTCCTGGGTTCCGGGAAGACGACGTTGCTCAACCACCTGCTCCACCGCAGCGGGGGCAGCCGCATAGGGGCCGTCGTCAACGACTTCGGGTCGATCGAGATCGACGCGATGGCCGTCGCCGGGGCGCTCGGGGACTCCGCCGTGTCGCTCGGCAACGGGTGCCTGTGCTGTGCGGTCGACGCGAGCGAGCTGGACGGCTATCTGGCCAGGCTCGCCGCTCCGGCCGCCGGGATCGACGTCATCGTCATCGAGGCCAGCGGGCTCGCCGAGCCGCAGGAGCTGGTGCGGATGGTGCTGGCCAGTGAGCGGCCGGAGATCATGTACGGCGGGCTCGTCGAGGTCGTGGACGCCGCCGAGTTCGACGCCACCCGCGCCCGGCACCCCGAGATCGACCGGCACCTCGCCCTCGCCGACCTCGTCGTGGTCAACAAGCTCGACCGGGCACCCGACGCCGACCGCGTCCTCGGCCTGGTGCACTCGCTCACCGAGGGCGCCGTACTGCCCGCCACCTACGGCCGCGTCGACCCGGAGTTCCTCTTCGACTGCCGTCCCGGTGAGGAGCGTGTCGGCCAGCTCTCCTTCGACGACCTGCACGGTCACGGTGGGCACGAGAAGCACTCAGGGCATCTGCACTCCGGCTACGACACCCTGTCCTTCGTCTCCGACGTGGCTGTGGACCCCCGCGCCCTGATGCGCTTCCTGGACAGCAGGCCGGAGGGGCTGTACCGGATCAAGGGGTACGTGGACTTCGGCGCCCACGATCCCGGCAACCGGTACGCCGTGCACGCCGTGGGCCGCTTCCTGCGCTTCCGGCCCGAGCCCTGGCCGCCAGGCGCGGACCGGCTCACCCAGCTCGTCCTGATCGGCACCGGCATCGACGCCGACGCCCTCGGCAAGGAACTGGACGCGTGCCGGGGCGGCGGCGCCGAGGCCGACGAGCAGGCCATGTGGGGCGTGCTGCGCTATGTGCCGGGCTCCGAGGACGAGCCCGGCACACCGTAGCGGGCCGCCAGAGCCTGTCCGGCGGATCTTTGCGGGCCCGCGACGCCCGGCACGCACTCTCGCCGCACGACCGAATCACCCGAGTACGTCCAGTACGAGGGAGATCCGGGCGCACGCCGAGAGCACGCACCAGACGCCGCGGGCTACTCCACAAAGATCCGCCGTACAGGCCCTAGAGCACCGGGCCCGCCACCACCGACACCGTCTTCGCCAGCGAGGTGCCCGAGCCGTCCCGGCGGGGGTCCGGCTCCGGCAGCTCCACCGGCAGGCCGGTCTTCTGCGCCGCCCGTCCCGGTACGGGGCCCGCCCAGGCCAGCGCGAGGCAGTCCTCGCCCTTCAGGAAGCGCTGGCAGCGCACGCCGCCCGTGGCCCGGCCCTTGCGCGGGAACTGGTCGAACGGGGTCAGCTTGGCCGTGGTCTGCACCGAGTCGTCCAGCGTGCCCCGCGAGCCCGCCACCGTGAACACCACCGCGTCGACGGCCGGATCGACCGCCGTGAACGAGATCACCTTCGCGCCCTCGGTGAGCTTGATGCCCGCCACACCGCCCGCCGCACGGCCCTGCTGGCGCACCTGGGCCGCCTGGTAGCGCAGGAGCTGGGCGTCGTCGCTGATGAACACCAGGTCCTCCTCGCCGGTGCGCAGCTCCACCGCGCCGACGATCCGGTCACCCTCCCTGAGGGTGATGACCTCCAACTCGTCCTTGTTTGACGGGTAGTCCGGCAACACCCGCTTGACCACGCCCTGTTCGGTGCCGATCGCCAGGCCGGGCGAGCTCTCGTCCAGCGTGGTCAGGCAGACCACGGTCTCGTCGCCCTCCAGGGCCACGAACTCCGCCAGCGGCGCCCCTCCGGAGAGGTTCGGCGCGGTGGCCGTGTCCGGCAGCTGGGGCAGGTCGACCACATTGATCCGCAGCAGGCGTCCGCCGGAGGTCACCGCGCCGATCTCACCGCGCGCGGTCGCCGGGACCGAGGAGATGATCACGTCGTGCTTGGCGCGCCCGCCTTCCTGCGGCACCGGCTCGGCGCCCCTCGTACGGGCCAGCAGCGCCGTCGAGGACAGCAGCACCCGGCACGGGTCGTCGGCCACCTGGAGCGGCACCGTGGCCACCTGGGAGGCCGTCGACTCCAGCAGGACGGTACGCCGGTCGGAGCCGAACTTCTTCGACACCTCGGCCAGTTCGCCCGAGACCAGCTTGCGCAGCTCCGCGTCCGACTCCAGGATGCGGGTCAGCTCCTCGATCTCCCGGCTGAGCCGCTCCTTCTCCGCCTCCAGCTCGATCCGGTCGTACTTGGTGAGGCGGCGCAGCGGCGTGTCGAGGATGTACTGCGTCTGGATGTCGCTCAGGCCGTAGCGCTCCATCAGGCGCTCCTTGGCCTGCGCGGAGTTCTCGCTGGACCGGATCACCCGGATGACCTCGTCGATGTCGACGAGCGCGGTCAGCAGGCCCTCGACCAGGTGCAGCCGGTCGCGCCGCTTGGTGCGGCGGAACTCGCTGCGCCGGCGCACCACCTCGAAGCGGTGGTCGAGATAGACCTCCAGCAGCTCCCTCAGGCCCAGGGTGAGCGGCTGGCCGTCCACCAGGGCCACGTTGTTGATGCCGAAGGACTCCTCCATGGGGGTCAGCTTGTAGAGCTGTTCCAGGATCGCCTCCGGCACGAAGCCGTTCTTGATCTCGATGACCAGGCGCAGGCCGTGCTCGCGGTCGGTGAGGTCCTTGACGTCCGCGATGCCCTGGATCTTCTTGGCGTTGACCAGGTCCTTGATCTTCGCGATGACCTTCTCCGGGCCGACCGCGAAGGGCAGTTCGGTGACGATCAGCCCCTTGCGGCGGGCGGTCACCGCCTCGATGGCGACCGTGGCACGCATCTTGAAGGAGCCCCGGCCGTTCGCGTACGCGTCCCGGATGCCGTCCAGGCCGACGATGCGGCCGCCGGTGGGCAGGTCGGGGCCCGGGACGTGCCGCATCAGGGCGTCCAGGTCCGCGTTCGGGTACCTGATCAGGTGGCGGGCGGCCGCGATGACCTCGCGCAGGTTGTGCGGCGGCATGTTCGTCGCCATGCCGACCGCGATGCCGGAGGAGCCGTTGACCAGCAGGTTCGGGAAGGCGGCGGGGAGCGCGACCGGCTCCTGCTCCTGGCCGTCGTAGTTCGGCGCGAAGTCGACCGTGTCCTCGTCGATGGACTCGGTCATCAGGCTCGCCGCCGCGGCCATCCGGCACTCGGTGTACCGCATGGCGGCCGGCGGGTCGTCGTTGCCCAGCGAGCCGAAGTTGCCGTGGCCGTCGACCAGCGGGACGCGCATCGAGAAGGGCTGCGCCATGCGCACCAGCGCGTCGTAGATCGACGTGTCGCCGTGCGGGTGCAGCTTGCCCATCACCTCGCCTACCACGCGCGCGCACTTCACATAGGCACGCTCGGGGCGCAGGCCCATCTCGTTCATCTGGTAGACGATGCGGCGGTGCACCGGCTTCAGTCCGTCCCGGGCGTCCGGCAGGGCACGGGAGTAGATGACCGAGTACGCGTATTCGAGGTAGGAGCCACGCATCTCGTCCACGACGTCGATGTCGAGGATCTTCTCCTCGAACGCGTCGTCGGGCGGCGGGGTCTTGGTGCTGCGGCGGGCCATCGCTGCCGGCTCCTTGCTGAAGGCGTGGGACGGATCGGACGCGGACCATTGTGGACCGGGACACTGACAACGAGGGCCGCGACCCGGTCCGTACGGGTCCGCCCCCGGTGCTCGGCGGTCCGGCGGCCCCACCGCCGTGGGCCGGCCGGGGGCCGCGCTCGCCATGAGCACGCCTGACGCAGGCTAGTCGATCCGCTGTGGGCGTACGTCGGGCGGGAACTCCGCCGGGCCTTCGCCCGCTTTGCATACAGTGGCGGGAACGGCAGGAAAACCGCGGTTCGTTTCGACCGCCACCGCTTGCGAAGGGACGTACATGCCCATGGGTCACACGACCACAGCCCAGGCAGGCTCCGGGGGCCTGACAGCGACCGAGCACCGCCTGGCCAACGGTCTGCGCGTGGTGCTCTCCGAGGACCACCTGACCCCGGTGGCCGCGGTCTGCCTCTGGTACGACGTCGGCTCACGCCACGAGGTCCCGGGCCGCACCGGCCTCGCGCACCTCTTCGAGCACCTGATGTTCCAGGGCTCGGGACAGGTCAAGGGCAACGGCCACTTCGAGCTGGTCCAGGGCGCCGGCGGCTCGCTCAACGGCACCACCAGCTTCGAACGCACCAACTACTTCGAGACGATGCCCGCGCACCAGCTCGAACTCGCCCTCTGGCTAGAGGCCGACCGCATGGGCTCGCTGCTGACCGCGCTGGACGACGAGTCGATGGAGAACCAGCGCGACGTCGTCAAGAACGAGCGCCGCCAGCGCTACGACAACGTCCCCTACGGCACCGCCTTCGAGAAGCTGACCGCCCTGGCCTACCCCGAGGGCCACCCCTACCACCACACCCCGATCGGCTCCATGGCCGACCTGGACGCGGCCACGCTGGAGGACGCCCGCGCGTTCTTCCGTACCTACTACGCGCCCAACAACGCGGTGCTCTCCGTGGTCGGCGACATCGACCCCGAGCAGACGCTCGCCTGGATCGAGAAGTACTTCGGCTCCATCCCCGGCCATGACGGCAAGCCCGCCCCGCGCGACGGCTCGCTGCCCGAGGTCATCGGGGACGAGCTGCGCGAGGTCGTCGTCGGGGAGGTCCCGGCGCGCGCCCTGATGGCCGCCTACCGGCTCCCGGAGGACGGCACGCGCGCGTCCGACGCGGCCGACCTCGCCCTCACCGTCCTCGGCGGCGGCGAGTCCTCCCGCCTCTACAACCGCCTGGTACGCCGCGACCGCACCGCCGTCGCCGCCGGGTTCGGGCTGCTCCGCCTGTCCGGCGCGCCTTCGCTCGGCTGGCTGGACGTGAAGACCTCCGGCGACGTCGAGGTCCCGGTCATCGAGGCCGCTGTCGACGAGGAGCTGGCCCGCTTCGCGGAGGAGGGCCCGACCCCCGAGGAGATGGAGCGCGCCCAGGCCCAGTTGGAGCGCGAGTGGCTGGACCGCCTCGGCACGGTCGCGGGCCGCGCCGACGAACTGTGCCGGTACGCCGTCCTGTTCGGCGACCCCCAGCTCGCCCTGACCGCCGTACAGCGCGTCCTCGACATCGCTCCCGAGGAGGTCCGCGAGGTCGCGAAGGCCCGCCTGCGCCCGGACAACCGCGCGGTGCTCGTCTACGAGCCGAGGTCCCCGGAGGCGGTCGAGGACACCGGCGTGCCCGACGACCCGGAGCACGAAGCGACCGTAGAGGCCGGCAACGACGACGAGGAGACGGCCAAGTGACCGAGCTCGCCCCCATGGAGTTCCACCCCCAGCCGCAGGCCGGCGAGGCCAAGCCGTGGGCGTTCCCGGCACCCGAGCGCGCCACGCTGGACAACGGCCTGACCGTGCTGCGCTGCCACCGTCCCGGCCAGCAGGTCGTCGCCGTCGAGGTACTGCTCGACGCCCCCCTGGACGCCGAGCCGACCGGTCTCGACGGTGTCGCCACCATTATGGCGCGCGCCTTCTCCGAGGGCACCGACAAGGACTCCGCCGAGGAGTTCGCCGCCGAGCTGGAGCGGGCCGGCGCCACGCTGGACGCGCACGCCGACCACCCCGGCGTCCGGCTCAGCCTGGAGGTGCCCGCCTCCCGCCTGGAGAAGGGCCTCACCCTGCTCGCGGACGCCCTGCGCGCCCCCGCCTTCGCGGAGAGCGAGATCGAGCGCCTGGTCCGCAACCGCCTGGACGAGATCCCGCACGAGCTGGCCAGCCCGGCCCGGCGCGCCGCGAAGGAGCTGTCCAAGGAGCTGTTCCCGGCCGCCGCGCGCATGTCCCGGCCGCGCCAGGGCACCGAGGAGACCGTCGAGAAGATCGACGCGGGCGCCGTCCGCGCCTTCTACGACCGCCATGTGCGTCCCGCCACCGCCACCGCGGTGGTCGTCGGCGACCTCGAAGGCATCGACCTCGACGCGCTGCTCGCCGACACCCTGGGCGCCTGGACGGGTACGCCCGGCCAGGCCCGCCCCGTGCCGCCGGTGACCGCCGACGACACCGGCCGCGTGGTCATCGTGGACCGGCCCGGCGCCGTGCAGACCCAGCTGCTCATCGGCCGCGTCGGCTCCGACCGGCACGACCGCGTGTGGCCCGCCCAGGTGCTCGGCACCTACTGCCTCGGCGGCACCCTCACCTCCCGCCTGGACCGAGTCCTGCGCGAGGAGAAGGGCTACACCTACGGCGTGCGTGCCTTCGGGCAGGTGCTGCGCTCCGCCCCCGACGGCACCGGCGCCTCGATGCTCGCCATCAGCGGCTCCGTGGACACCCCGAACACCGGCCCGGCGCTCGCGGACCTGTGGACGGTGCTGCACACGCTGGCGGCCGAGGGCCTTACCGACGCCGAGCGGGACGTGGCCGTGCAGAACCTCGTCGGGGTCGCCCCGCTGAAGTACGAGACGGCCGCCGCGGTCGCCGGCACGCTGGCCGACCAGGTCGAGCAGCATCTGGCGGACGACTTCCAGGCGGAGCTGTACCGCACGCTCGCCGCCACCGGCACCGTGGAGGCCACGGCCGCCGTGGTGAACGCCTTCCCGGCCGACCGGCTGGTGACGGTCCTGGTCGGCGACGCGGCCCAGATCGAGGAGTCCGTCGAGGCGCTGGGCATCGGCGAGGTCAAGGTGGTCACGGCCGAGTAGCCGAACCGGCACGCGCACGTGGGCCCTGATGGCACATGAGTCGCCAGGGCCCACACGCGTGTTCGGGAGCGTGCTCGAACAGCGGCCCCCGAATGTCCGGATTGCGAGGGGGTTCACCTCCCTGACGTGTGGGATGCGCTACAAAAGTCGGGACTCGTTTGAAGATCCGCTCCTGTCCCCTTTAGCTTCTTCCGGGCTGTTCGTCAGGCAGTGCGCCGCGCCCGCGGCACCGGACAGCCATCGCCGAGTCCCCTAGGGGAGCCGGGGACCCACCGCAGTCCCTGGGGTGAATCGGGCGCCCGCGCACGCGCGAGGGCGGCCGTAGGAGACCTTCCTGCTCCGAACCCGTCAGCTAACCCGGTAGGCGAGAGGGAAGGAAAGGACCACCCACGCTCATGGCGTTCCTGTGCGCCCCCGGGAAGCACCGCAAGCCCGGCCGGGTCAAGCGCACCGCAGCGACCGCGGCCGGTGTCGCGGCCCTCACCACCGGTGTCGTCGGTACCCTCGCGGTCTCCCCGGCACTCGCCGCGGACATCCCGGCCGAGAACACCGGCCTCACCCCCGTCATCACCCTCAGCGACACGCTCGGCGACGAGATCGCCGCGCAGGCCACCGCGCAGAAGGCGGCCGCCGACCGCAAGGCCGCCGAGGAGGCCGCGAAGCGCGCCGCCGCCGAGCGGGCCCGCGAGACCAGGGAGCGCGCCGCCCGCAAGGCCGAACGCGAGCGCCTCAGCTCCTTCGTCATGCCGGTCACCGGCTCCTACGTCTCCACCGCCTACCAGTCCTCCAGCTCCCTGTGGTCGTCCGGTTCGCACACCGGCATCGACTTCCACGCCGCCGCCGGCACCGCGGTCCACGCGGCCGGCGCCGGCACCGTGGTCTCCACCGGCTGGGGCGGGGCGTACGGCAACGAGGTCGTGATCAAGATGGCCGATGGCATGTACACCCAGTACGGCCACCTGTCCTCCATCGGCGTCAGCGTGGGCCAGCGGGTCGTCCCCGGCCAACAGATCGCGCTGTCCGGCGCGACCGGCAACGTCACGGGCCCGCATCTGCACTTCGAGGCCCGTACGAGCCCCGAGTACGGGTCCGATGTCGACCCTGTCGCCTATCTCCGCAAGCACGGCGTGCACGTCTGAATCCCGGTTCTCCCGAAAGCCCCGGCCCGCCAGGCCGGGGCTTTCGCCGTTTCCGAAGCCTTTCTCCGGCAAGGTGACCAAAAAACGGCCATGGATTCCGGTACGCCATCGGAAATCCCCGCGCATTGCCATAGAGTCACGGAACGGACGCTGTCACCGGCGTTTCGCGGGATCGAGGCGGAGGTGGGTCATGCGTATTCCGGCGCACTCGGTGTGCACGGCGATCCGGGACGACATCGTCGCCGGGGTCCACGCGCGCGGCGCCCGGCTCACCGAGGAGGTCCTCGCCCGCCGCTACGGCGTCTCCCGCGTCCCCGTCCGCGAGGCGCTGCGCACCCTGGAGGCCGAGGGCTTCGTGGTGACCCGGCGCCACGCGGGCGCCTGCGTGGCGGAGCCCAGCGAGCGGGAGGCCGCCGACCTGCTGGAGATGCGCCTGCTGCTGGAGCCGCTCGGTGCCGCGCGGGCCGCCCAGCGGCGCACCGAGGCCCATCTGAAGGTGCTGCGCGGCCTGGTCAGGCTGGGTCAGGAGCGGGCGCGGCTCGGCGACAGCGACGACCTGCGCGCGCTGGACGGCTGGTTCCACGAGACGCTCGCCCAGGCGTGCGGCAGCCAGGCGCTGACCTCGGCCCTCACCCAGCTGCGCCGCAAGATCGCCTGGATGTATCCCGACGAAGGACCCACCGGTCCGGTCGGCCCGTCGGAGACCTGGGCGGAGCACGGCGCGATCGTGGACGCGGTGACGCGTGGCGACGCCGAGCGCGCGCGGGCGGTCACGGCGCTGCACATCGAGCGCGCGACCGTCGCCCACCGGCCGCGCACCGCGGCCGCCGACCGCGTCCGGCACCCGCAACATGCTGTAAACACAGCGGGACTCCGGCATTAACACGGGCGCTGTATACAAAGAGGGATATTCGCGTGCCGGGCAATGGTGCTGCCCTTTTGCGGCGTGCCGTCAATTGCCGGCGGCACGCTTTTCGTGGTGCCCTGAATTATCCGTCCGAATTATCCGTCCGGGTTATCTGCCCGAGTCATCCGTCCTGCGAACAAAGAAGCCGCGCCGCCCGCAGAAGGGGCGACGCGGCTTCCGGCAAGGATCGGTCAGACCGTCTCGGGCAGCTCGTCCAGGCCCTCGGCGACCAGCTTGGCCAGCCGGTCCAGCGCGACGTCCGCGTCGTCGGCGTCGGAGGCGAGGACGATCTCCTCGCCACCCTGGGCACCCAGGCCCAGGACGGCCAGCATCGAGCCCGCGTTGACCGGGGTGCCGCCTGACTTGGCGATGGTGACCGGGACGCCTGTGGCCGTGGCGGCTCGGACGAAGATGGAAGCGGGGCGGGCGTGAAGGCCCTCGGCCCAGCCGACGTTGACGCGGCGCTCAGCCATGTGATGCTGCCCTTCAGTCTCTCAGGTTGTCTAGACCAGTTTCCCATATGGGGAACCGTGCCCGGAGTGGCACTTCACCTCTCCGGAGCCTCTTCCTGCCGGTCGCCGGACCGCGGCCTCGGCCCGACTTCCGTGTCCCACCCGCGGCCTCGCGCCGTACGTCCGCGCGAGCCGTACGCTGGGGCCCATGCAGACCCCGGCGGACCGGCAGGACCGGCACGAGTACCCCGCCCACTGGGAGGCGGACGTGGTCCTGCGCGACGGCGGGACCGCGCGTATCCGGCCCATCACCGCCGACGACGCCGACCGGCTGGTCAGCTTCTACGAGCAGGTGTCCGACGAGTCGAAGTACTACCGCTTCTTCGCGCCGTACCCCAGGCTCTCCGCCAAGGACGTGCACCGCTTCACGCATCACGACTTCGTGGACCGGGTGGGGCTCGCCGCCACCGTCGGCGGCGAGTTCATCGCCACCGTACGCTACGACCGCATCGGCGCCGACGGCATGGCCGCCTCCGCCCCCGCCGACGAGGCGGAGGTCGCCTTCCTGGTGCAGGACGCCCACCAGGGCCGGGGTGTCGCCTCCGCGCTGCTGGAGCACCTCGCGGCGGTCGCCCGCGAGCGCGGCATCCGGCGCTTCGCCGCCGAGGTGCTGCCCGCCAACACCAAGATGATCAAGGTGTTCACCGACGCCGGGTACACCCAGAAGCGCAGCTTCGAGGACGGTGTGGTCCGGCTGGAGTTCGGGCTCGAACCCACCGACCGCTCCATGGCCGTCCAGCGCGCGCGGGAGCAGCGCGCCGAGGCCCACTCGGTGCGGCGGCTGCTGGCCCCCGGCTCCGTCGCCGTCATCGGCGTCGGCCGCGCACCCGGCGGCGTCGGCCGCAGCGTCCTCGGCAACATCCGGGACGCCGGCTACCGGGGCCCGCTGTACGCGGTGAACAACGCCTTCCCGGACGGCTGTCACGAGGTCGACGGCGTCCCCGCCCACCGCTCGGTGCGGGAGATCGAGGGCCCGGTCGACGTGGCCGTGGTCGCCGTGCCGGCCGACGCGGTGCCCGCCGTTGTCACCGAGTGCGGCGAACACGGGGTGCAGGGACTCGTCGTACTGTCCGCCGGCTATGCCGAGAGCGGCCCCGAGGGGCGCGAGCGGCAGCGGGCCCTGGTCCGGCAGGCGCGGGCCTACGGCATGCGGATCATCGGCCCCAACGCCTTCGGCGTCATCAACACCGCCGAGGAGGTACGGCTCAACGCCTCCCTCGCCCCCGAGATGCCACGCCCCGGCCGCACCGGGATGTTCGCCCAGTCCGGCGCCATCGGCATAGCCCTCCTCTCCCGGCTGCACCGGCGCGGGGGAGGGGTCACCGGGGTCACGGGCGTGTCCACCTTCGTCTCCTCCGGCAACCGCGCCGACCTCTCCGGCAACGACCTCCTCCAGTACTGGTTCGACGACCCGGACACCGACGTCGTCCTCATGTACCTGGAGTCCATCGGCAACCCCCGCAAGTTCACCCGGCTCGCCCGGCGCACCGCCGCCGCCAAGCCGCTCGTCGTGGTGCAGGGCGCGGGCTCCGCCCCGCAGGGCCACGCGGTACGGGCCACCCACCTGCCGCACGCCACCGTGTCCGCGCTGCTCCGGCAGGCCGGGGTGATCCGGGTGGACACCATCACCGAACTCGTGGACGCCGGGCTGCTGCTGGCCCGCCAGCCGCTGCCCGCCGGGCCGCGCGTCGGCATCCTCGGCAACTCCGAGTCCCTCGGCAGCCTCACCTACGACCGGTGCCTGGCGGAGGGACTGCGGCCCGCCCGCCCGCTGGACCTGACCACCGGGGCCACCGCTGCCGACTTCCACCGGGCGCTCGCCCACGCCCTCGCGGACGACACCTGCGACGCCGTCGTGGTCACCGCCATCCCCGCCATCGGGGAGGGCTCCCCGGACGACGCCGAGCTGGCCGAGGCGCTGCGCTCGGCGGCCGCCGCCGTGCCGGGCAAGCCGGTGCTGGTCGTGCACGTCGAACTGGGCGGCCTCGCCGAGGCCCTGTCCGCCGCCACCAGTACCCACCCGCAGGCCGGCGCGCCAGTGCTGCCCCCCGTACCGGTGCCGGACGGGGCCGCCGACGAGGACAACCCGCGCCTGATCCCGGCCTACCCCGCCGCCGAGCGCGCCGTCCGCGCGCTGGCCGAGGCCGTCCGGTACGGCCAGTGGCGCCGGGAGGCCGCCGACCCCGGCAAGGTGCCCGAGTACGACGACATCGACGAGCGCAAGGCCGCCGAGATCATCGCCGGGCTGCTGGAACGCGGTGAGGGGCTCGCCGTCGCCCCCGAGGACACCCGCGAACTGCTCGCCACCTACGGCATCCACGTCCGCCCCGCGCTCCCCGCGCCCACCCCGGACGCGGCCTCCTCCGCCGCCCACTGCCTGGGCTACCCGGTCGCCCTCAAGGCCACCGCCCCGCACCTGCGACACCGCTCCGACCTCGGTGGGGTCCGGCTCGACCTCGCCGACGAGGAACGACTCCGCCGTGCCTACACCGAGTTGACCGAGCTGTTCGGCCCGCCCGGACAACTGCGGCCGGTGGTGCAGGCCATGGCACCCAGGGGTGTGGACACCGTCGTACGCGCGGTCATCGACCCGGCGGCCGGAGCGGTGCTGTCCTTCGGGCTGGCCGGGGCCGCCTCGCAGCTCCTGGACGACACGGCGCACCGGCTGGTCCCTGTCACCGACCGGGACGCCACCTCCCTGATCCGCTCCATCCGCACCGCCCCGCTGCTCTTCGGCTGGCGCGGCTCCACCCCCGTCGACACCCCCGCCCTGGAGCAGCTGCTGCTCCGGGTCTCCCGCCTGGTCGACGACCACCCCGAGGTGGTGGCCATCACCCTGGAACCCGTCGTGGTCGCCCCGCACGGCCTCACGGTCCTCGACGCCACGATCCGCCTGGCACCCCCACCCGCCCGCGACGACCTCGGGCCGCGCACACTGCCGTCGTACTGAGGACAGCGGACGGGGATCGCCGGCCGGCCGCCCGGGGACGAGCCGCCGGTGACCGTCGCCTTCGAGGCGGACGGTGGCGGCAGCCGGCCCGTGTCCTGCCTGATCGCCGCCGAGAGCGCCGAGGTGCGGCCCGGACCGGTCCGGCGGGGCGCCGACGGGTCCCTCCGACTGGCCCGGAGCGCCCCCACCCACGGATTAGGATGGACGCCATGGCCAAGACCAGTACGACGACCCAGGGGCTCCGCACGGCGATCGAGCGCAGCGGCTACTACCCGGCCCTCGTGGCCGAGGCGGTGGAGGCCGCTGTCGGCGGCGAGCCCGTCCGGTCGTACCTGGTCCACCAGGAGACCACGTTCGACCAGAACGAGGTCCGCCGCCATGTGACCGTCCTTGTGCTCACCGCCAACCGCTTCATCGTCAGCCACACCGACGAGCAGGCCGCCGACGGCACCTCCCCGACGCCGTACGCCACCACGTCGACGGAGTCCGTGAAGATCGGCCGGATCTCCTCCGTCGTGGTCAGCCGGGTGGTGGCCAACCCCGAGCAGTACACGCCGGGCACCCCGCCCCGCGAGGTCGTCCTCACCATCGGCTGGGGCGCGGTCAGCCGCCTCGACCTGGAGCCCGCGGCCTGCGGCGACCCCGACTGCGAGGCCGACCACGGCTATACCGGCAGCTCCACCGCCGACGACCTCAGCCTGCGGGTCAGTGAGGCCGGGGACGGCCCGGAGACCGTGCGCCAGGCGCTCGCCTTCGCGCAGGCCATCTCCGAGGCGACCGCGGACGTCACCCGCTGATGTCGCAGCCCTCGCCCTGGGACGCCCTGGAACCGCTCGCCCTGTCCTCCGCCCCGCTGCCCGAGTACGGCCACGGTTCCCTCGCCGACCTGCTGCCCACCCTCGCCGCCGGCCTGGGCGTGCCCGGACTGACCCCCACCATCACCGAGCTGACCCCCGCCGACCGGGTCTGCGTCTTCCTCGTCGACGGGCTCGGCTGGGACCTGCTGCGCGCCCACCCCGACGAGGCGCCGTTCCTGAACTCCCTGCTCGGCAGCTCGCGCGGCGGCACCGGCCGCCCGCTGACCGCCGGTTACCCCGCGACCACCGCGACCTCGCTCGGCTCCGTCGGCACCGGCCTGCCGCCCGGCGCGCACGGCCTGCCCGGCTACACGGTGCGCGACCCCGACACCGGCCGGCTGATGAACCAGCTCCGCTGGCAGCCCTGGACCCCGCCGCACGCCTGGCAGCCGTACCCGACCGTGTTCGAGCTGGCCGACCGCGCCGGGGTGCACGCCGCCCAGGTGTCGGCGCCCCACTTCCAGCACACCCCGCTGACCAAGGTCGCGCTCAGCGGCGGCACCTTCGTCGGCAGCCTCGCCGGCGAGGAGCGCATGGACCGCGCGGCCGAGCAGCTCGCCGCCGGGGACCGCTCGCTGGTCTACACGTACTACGCCGAACTCGACGGCGCCGGACACCGCTACGGCATCGGCTCCGACACCTGGCGCGGTCAGCTGATGTACGTCGACCGGCTCGCCCAGCGGCTGGCCGAGCAACTCCCGCCGCGCAGCGCGCTCTACGTCACCGCCGACCACGGCATGATCGACATCCCCTTCGACGAGGAGCACCGCATCGACTTCGACGAGGACTGGGAACTGCGCGCCGGCGTCTCCCTCCTCGGCGGCGAGGGCCGCGCCCGCCACGTCTACGCGGTGCCCGGCGCCGCGAACGACGTGCTGACCTGCTGGCGCGAGGTGCTCGGCGACCGCTTCTGGATCGCCTCCCGCGACGAGGCGGTCCGGGCGGGCTGGTTCGGGCCGCACGTGGACGAGCGCGTGTACCCGAGAATCGGTGACGTGGTCGCCGCCGCGTACGACGACGTGCTGATCACCGCCTCCGAGCGCGAGCCCAAGGAGTCGCTGATGGTGGGCAACCACGGCTCGATGACCCCGGCCGAGCAGCTGATCCCCCTCCTCGAAGTCCGCGCCTGACCCTCCCCCGACCGTCTCGACTCGCCGAAAGGTGCTCAACCCCTCATGCCCGAGCTGGTGTTCTTCTCCGGAACGATGGACTGCGGGAAGTCGACCCTGGCTCTGCAGATCGAGCACAACCGCTCGGCGCGAGGACTCCAGGGCCTGATCTTCACCCGGGACGACCGCGCCGGCCAGGGCAAGCTGTCCTCCCGCCTCGGCCTGGTCACGGACGCGGTCGAGGCGATGCCGGGCATGGACCTGTACGGCCATGTCGTGGCCGTGATGTCACGCGGCGGCAAGGTCGACTACGTGATCGTGGACGAGGCCCAGTTCCTCGGCCCCGAGCAGATCGACCAGCTGGCCCGCGTGGTGGACGACCTGGACCTGGACGTCTTCGCCTTCGGCATCACCACCGACTTCCGCACCAAGCTCTTCCCCGGCTCCCAGCGCCTGATCGAACTCGCGGACCGGATAGAGACCCTCCAGGTGGAGGCGATGTGCTGGTGCGGCGCCCGCGCCACCCACAACGCCCGCACGGTCGGCGGCGAGATGGTCGTGGAGGGCGAGCAGGTGGTGATCGGCGATGTGAACCGCCCGGCCACGGCCGTCGGCTACGAGGTCCTGTGCCGCCGCCACCACCGCCGCCGCATGACGGCCGCCGCCACCCAGGCCGGCGCCCTGTCCCCGGACGTCCTGCCGGTCACCTCCGGCTGACTACCCGCGCGGCCGGGGCACGGTCCCTGGCCTGCGGGCCACGCCGAACCGCGCCCCCTGCGGATCGGCCACCGTGGCGACTCTGCCGTACGGGCCGTCGTGGGCCGGTTCCAGCACCCGGCCGCCGAGGTCCAGCACCTGCCGGACGGTGGCGTCGGTGTCCGTCACCTCGAAGTGCGGCAGCCAGTGTGCGCCCAGGGCGCGGGGGAGGGCCTGGCCCATGCCGCGCAGGGCCACCACCGGGCGCCCGCCGCTGCGCAGGGTGATGTGGTCCGGGGCGGACGGGGGCTCCGCCTCGTAGCCGAACACCCGGGCGTAGAACGTCGTCACGCGCACCGCCGACACGGTCCGCAGCTCGTTCCACGCGGGGAGGCCCGGCCCGCCGCGGCCTGCCGGGGCGGGGTGCGCCCAGTCGGTGCAGAAGCCGAAGACCGCGCCGGACGGGTCGGCGGCGATGGCCATCCGGCCGCTCTCGCCCGCGTCCAGCGGGCCCACCGCCACCGTGCCGCCGGACAGCCGCACCCGCTCGGCCGTGCGGTCCACGTCGTCCGAGGCGAGGTAGGGCGTCCAGGCCGCCGCAAGGTCGGCGCCCGGGGGCAGTTGGGCGATGACCGCCACCTCCCGGCCGCCCAGTGAGGCCCGCACCTGGCGGCCGGGCTGGCCGGGCCGGAACTCCCAGCCGAACAGGGCCCCGTAGAACTCCTCGGCGGCGCCCGCCGCCGGCGTCATCAGGCTCACCCAGCACGGGGTGCCGGGCGCGTGCGGCGCTCGTGGGCCGGCCGACTCCGGTGCCTCGGTCATCGCTCACTCTCTCTCCGGCCCCTCATGGGGGCCGTGTCGCATCCGCTCTCCGAGGGCGGGGCCGGGTCGGCCGGCGCCCGCGGGGACGTGCAGCCACGGGTACGGGGCGGCACGCGGTCCGGCGGAAGGTCCGGCCGTCCGCCGTTCGTCGCGCGGGCGATGACCGGCGAGTGCCGCCGAACGCACACTGTGTGCCCGATACCGTACGCCGTGTGACCGGTGCTGTCCGGCCGAGCGGAGTAGTGGGAGCCGGGCGTGGCGGCCACCCGGTGCGCGAGGATGGCGTCATGACAGTCATCATCACCGCCGGTGAACTCGCCCGGACCCTGGCCGGACCGACCCCGCCGACGCTGCTGGACCTGCGCTGGCAGCTGAGCGCGCCGGACGCCCCCGCCTTCGACGCCCGCGCCGCCTACGAGGCCGGACACCTACCCGGCGCGGTCTTCGTCGACCTGAACCGCGAGCTGGCCGCGCCCCCCGGCCCGCGTGGCCGCCATCCCCTGCCGGACATCGCCGGGTTCGGCGCCGCGATGCGCCGCGCGGGTGTGTCCGCCGGCACCCCGGTCGTCGTGTACGACGGCGGGCAGGGCTGGGCGGCCGCCCGCGCCTGGTGGCTGCTGCACGCGACGGGTCACCCGGACGTGAGAGTGCTCGACGGCGGGTTGACGGCATGGGAGGGCCCGCTGTCCACGGCGGTACCGGCCCCGGCCGAGGGCGACTTCGAGCCGCTGCCGGAGCCGGCCGGGGTGCTCGACGCGGACGGTGCGGCCGAACTGGCCGGTACGGGCGTCCTGCTGGACGCGCGCGCGGGGGAGCGGTACCGGGGCGAGGTGGAGCCCATCGACCGGGTCGGCGGCCACATCCCGGGCGCGCTGTCGGCGCCGACGACGGAGAACGTGGGCCCCGGCGGCCGCTTCGTGCCCGCCGCCGACCTCCGCGACCGCTTCAAGGCGCTCGGCGTCTCCGGGGACGCGCCGGTCGGCGTCTACTGCGGTTCCGGCGTCTCCGGCGCCCACGAGGTACTGGCCCTCGCGGTCGCCGGCATCCCGGCCGCGCTGTACGTGGGTTCCTGGTCGGAGTGGTCAGCGGACCCGTCCCGCCCGGTCGCGGTCGGCCCGGACCCCCGCTAGCGGTGTACAGGGTGGAGTGCGGCCGCACTTCACCCTGCCCGCGCGGCTAATCCTGTTTCTTGCGCCGGGTCCCGAACACGATCTCGTCCCAGCTCGGCACGGCGGCCCGGCGCCCGGGGCGGACTCCGTCGGCCTCGGCCTGACGGTCCGTCGCGCCGGTCAGCCGGTCCCGGTGGCTGGAGACGGCACGGGGCATGAGCACATCCGCGTAGGCGGAACCGGCCGACGCCGCGGGGGCGGGGGGCTCCTCCTCCATGACCTCCTCGGCCGGCTCCTCCGGGGGTTCCGGCGGCCGCTCCGGCACCACCAGATCGCCCCGGAAGCTCGGCACGGCCTCCAGCAGGCTGGTGAGTGAGTCGCGTTCGCCCGTGCTCTCCTCGGCGGGCTCGGACGGCTGCGCGGGCAGGCTGAGCCGCTCGCGGTCGACCCGCTCCAGAGCACGGTCCATGCCACGGTCGCGCGGCAGCCGCGCGATACGCGGGACGAACGGGAAGCTGGGCTCCGCCACCGCGAGGTCGTCGGACTCGCCGATCAGCGAGCGCGCCTCGTCGTCGACGGCCTGGACGAGCCGCCGGGGCGGGTCGTACGTCCAGCTCGCCGAGTGCGGTTCGCCCGCGACCAGATAGACGAGCAGGACTTCCCAGGTGCCGTCGTCGCGGCGCCAGGAGTCCCACTGCACGGTGTCCTTCTCGGCCCCGCGCAGCAACAGCCGCTCCTGCACGGCCTCGCCGAGCGGCGGGCCGGAGTTCTCGCCGGGACGGCGGACGGAGGTCTTGCGGGCGCGCTCGGCCATGAAGGCGCGCTCGGCGAGCACCGGACCCTCGAAGCGGCGGACCCGGTCGACCGGGATACCGGCGAGCGTGGCGACCTCTTCCGCGGTGGCGCCCGCTCGTATCCGCGCCTGGATGTCGCGGGGGCGGAGGTGGCTCTCCACCTCGATCTCGATCTGGCCGAGGCGGGGGCGGTCACCGCGCACGGCGGCGCGCAGCCGCTCGTCGATCGGAAGGGTGTACTCCGTCGCGTCGGCAGCCTTGAGCACCAGCCGTGTGCCGTCATTCGAGACGGCCACGACACGCAGTTCGGGCATGGGGACCTCCCGGATGGTGCCTGCCGACGTCACGTGCGTCGCTGCTTCCGCTAGTCGAGTGTGGCCTGCCCGAGCGCAACCTGCCACAACCTTGCCGAGTTGCCCGGCGTGTCGGACGCGATCCGAGCACCGCCGTTATGGCACGGTTACCTATTTGCAACGCTGAGTGACGAACTCCCTCACCCTGTGCAACTTTCCCCCTCCTGGCGGCCCTGCGGGGCTGCGGACATCCCGATGGGACACCCGTGCCCAGGGGTCGCAACAGTACTCCATTCGGGCCATGTGCGTGGTTCGGCACGCCGCTCAACTTCAGCCGGGGGGTGCGACTTGGCCGCCCATGGGCGGGTTCCGGCGCCCTTCCGGCGCTCACTAACGTGGCGAAGTTCACGCAATACGGTGAAACGGAACTATTGGTTTCGTTCGTACGTCACTCACTCGTCACACGTCGGCAGGTGTCGACGCCGAGCAAGGGAAAGGCGGCGGGTTCCGGGTATGCGTGAGACGCCCGATGCGGGTCGGAAGCGGTTCGACCTGAACGTCCCCCAGGTCGCGGGCGGCGCGCTCGCGGCGGTCGTGGCGGCCAAGATGGCCTCCTATTTCGGGGTGTACGGGACGATTCTGGGCGCCGGGGTGGTCAGCGTCGTCGCCACCTGCGGCGGCTCGGTCCTCCAGCAGTTCTTCAGCCGCACGGGGGAGCAGCTCCGCGAGGCCAGGGACACCACCCGGCCGCGTACCGCCGTCGCCGCGGGGCACCCGGAGCCGGTGGCGGGCGAGTTCACCGAGGGCACCGTCCACCGGGCGAAGGCCAGGAGCTGGAAGCGGCCGCTGCTCGCCGCCGCCCTGGTCTTCGGCGTCACCATGGGCGGCATCACCGCCTACGAGGCGGCCTCCGGCACCAGCTTCAGCGGCGGCTCCGGCACCACCGTCAGCGACGCGGTCGGCGGCCGGAACTCCTCCCACCACCAGCGCCGGGACGACGACCCCACGCCGGTGAACACGCCGCCCGGCACGGCGGGCCCCACCGGGGAGACCCCGGCCGGAGACGGCTCCTCCACCACCGGGCCGACGACGCCCGAGCCCACCCGGACCCCCGGCGACGGGCCGGGCACCACGCCCGGCCAGGACGCGACCAGCCCGGCCCCCACGCCGGGCGAGGGCACGACCGGCCAGGCGCCCACTACCCCAGAACCCTCCGCAAGTAGTCGTTCTGGAACAGCCGTTCCGGGTCCAGCCGGTTCCGCAGCGCCGTGAACTCGGTGAAGCGCGGATACACCCCTTCGAGGTACCCCGCGTTCCGTGTGTGCACCTTCGCCCAGTGCGGCCGGCCCTCGTGGGCGGTGAACACGCGCTCCGCCGCGCTGAAGTACGCCTGATACGGGGTGCCCCGGAACATGTGCACGGCGATGTACGCGCTGTCCCGGCCCGAGGCGGTGGACAGCGCGATGTCGTCGGCCGGGGCGGTGCGCACCTCGACCGGGAAGCCGGTCCGCAGCCCCGACCGCTCGATCACCGTCCTCAGCTCGCGCAGCGTCTCGGCCAGGGCCGCACGCGGCACCGCGTACTCCATCTCGACGAAGCGCACCCGGCGCGGCGAGGTGAACACCCGGTACGGGATGTCGGTGTACGACCGCGCGGACAGCGCCCGGCTGGCGACCTGGGCGATGGCCGGGACGGAGACGGGGGCGGCGCGCCCCACCCACTGGGCCACCTGGAAGACGCCGTTGGACAGGAACTCGTCCTCGAACCAGCCGGCCACCCGCCCCACCGGCCGTGCGGGGCCCTCGCTGCGGTTGTTGCGCTTGGTGTTGGTGCTGCCGGTGTGCGGGAACCAGTAGAACTCGAAGTGCTCGTTCTCCGCCCAGAGTTGATCGAACTCGGCCAGTACCCGGTCCAGTGGCATCGGCTCCTCGCGCGCGGTGAGCAGGAAGAGCGGCTCGACGGCGAAGGTCAGCGCGGTGACGACACCCAGCGCGCCGAGGCCGATCCGGGCGGCCGCGAAGATCTCCGGGTTCTGCCCGGCGGAACAGGTGAGCACCGAGCCGTCGGCGGTGACCAGTTCGAGCCCCGTGATCTGGGCGGCGATGGAGCCGGACTCCCGGCCGGTGCCGTGGGTGCCGGTGCTGGTGGCCCCGGCGACGGTCTGCTCCATGATGTCGCCCATGTTGGTGAGCGACAGACCCTCGCGCGCCAGGGCCGCGTTGAGCCGCTTCAGCGGGGTGCCCGCCTCGACCGTGACGGTCATGGCGGTGCGGTCGATCGCGCGGATGCCGGTCAGCAGGTCGGGGCGGATCAGCACCCCGTCCGTGGTGGCGACGGAGGTGAAGGAGTGCCCGGCGCCCACCGCCTTGACGCGCAGCCCCCGCTCGGCGGCCGCGCGTACCTCAGCGGCCAGCTCCTCCACCGAGGCCGGCGTCACCTGCCGGGCGGGCCGGGCGGTCACATTGCCGCCCCAGTTACGCCAGGTGCCGTTCTTCCCGTTCGCCGTGCTGCTCAACGGTGCCTCCCCGCCCCGAGACCGGCCTGCGCAGCCGGCGGTACCCGAGGAAACCGACCACGACCGCGGCGGCCCCGGCGACCACCGGGACCCCGTACCCGGCACGCGCGCCGGCCGCGTCGATCACCCAGCCCGCCACGGCGGAGCCGAGCGCGACCCCGACCGCCAGACCGGTGCCCACCCAGGTCATGCCCTCGGTGAGGTTCGCGCGAGGTACGTGCTTTTCGATGAGGGACATCGTCGTGATCATCGTCGGCGCGATGGACAGCCCCGCAACGAACAGCGCCACGGCCAGAAGTGCCAGGTTTCCGACCAGTAGGAGTGGGATCATACTCATGGCCATCGCGCTCACGCCCAGCAGCCACCGGCGCTGCGGCGGACCGGAGAGGCGCAGCAGGCCGAAGACCAGGCCCGCGAGGCACGACCCGGCCGCGTAGACCGCGAGGACCAGGCTGGCCGCCCCCTTGTGGCCGCGTTCGTCGGCGAAGGCGACGGTGACCACGTCGATCGCGCCGAAGATCGTGCCCGTGGCCACGAAGGTCGCCACCAGGACCTGGAGTCCCGGGGAGCGCAGCGCGCTGCCCCCGCCGTGGTGCTCGCGCGGGTGCGGCACCGGCTCGGTGGCGCGCTGGGAGGTGAGCCAGAAGACGCCGGCGGCCAGACAGCAGGCCGCGAGCAGCGGGCCCGCCTCCGGGAACCAGGCCGTGGACAGGCCGATGGAGAGGATCGGCCCGACGATGAAGCAGACCTCGTCGACGACCGACTCGAACGAGTAGGCGGTGTGCAGCCGTGGATCGCCGCCGTACAGCGCGGCCCAGCGGGACCGGATCATCGCGCCCAGGCTGGGCACGGCACCGACCCCGGCGGCGAAGGCGAACAGCGTCCAGTCGGGCAGACCGAAGTGGGCGGCGAGCAGCAGCCCGGCGCCCGCGGTGAGCGCCACCAGGGTCGCGGGGCGCAGCACCCGGCGCTGGCCGTGCCGGTCCACCAGCCGGGATATCCGCGGCCCCAGCACGGCGGCGGACAGCGCCATGGTGGCCGAGAGCGCGCCCGCCAGCCCGTAGCGCCCGGTGAGCTGGGAGATCATCGTGACCACGCCGATGCCCATCATCGACAGCGGCATCCGCCCGACGAGGCCCGCGGCGGAGAAGCTCTTGGTGCCCGGTTCGGTGAACAGGGCTCGGTAGGGGCTGGGCACGCGGGACTCCGTCTGGACTGTTCGGTAAGGCGCGAAGAAGGTGGATACAGCTTACGAGTCAGGCACCCTAATGCAGCCGGGCAGCGCTCCGGGCATACCCGCGCGAAGTCCCGCTCTCCCGGCGCACCCCTCGTGCCGTTTCACCCCTGTCGGTGGCGGGTGGCAGGATCGAGTCATGTCAGACGCACTCGATGTGACTCCTTACGACGCCCTTCTCCTGCTCTCCTTCGGCGGCCCCGAGGGGCCGGACGACGTGGTCCCGTTCCTGGAGAACGTCACGCGGGGCCGCGGCATCCCCAAGGAACGGCTCAAGGAGGTCGGGCAGCACTACTTCCTGTTCGGCGGGGTCAGCCCGATCAACGAGCAGAACCGTGAGCTGCTGGACGCCCTGCGCAAGGACTTCGCCGGCCACGGTCTCGATCTGCCGGTCTACTGGGGCAACCGCAACTGGCAGCCGTACCTCACCGACACCCTGCGCGAGCTGACCGCCGACGGCCGCCGCCGCGTCCTGGTCCTCGCCACCAGCGCCTACGCCTCCTACTCGGGCTGCCGCCAGTACCGGGAGAACCTGGCCGACGCGCTCGCCACGCTGGAGGCCGAGGGGCTGACGCCGCCGAAGGTCGACAAGCTGCGGCACTACTTCAACCACCCCGGCTTCATCGAGCCCATGGCCGACGGCGTCCTTCGCTCGCTGGCGGACCTGCCCGAAGAGGTCCGCGACGGCGCCCACCTCGCCTTCACCACCCACTCCATCCCGACCGCGTCCGCCGACACCTCCGGTCCCCCGGACGACCACGGGGACGGCGGCGCCTATGTCGCCCAGCACCTCGACGTGGCCCGGCTGATCGCCGACGCCGTCCGGGAGCGCACCGGGGTGGACCACCCCTGGCAGCTCGTCTACCAGTCCCGCTCCGGCGCCCCGCACATCCCCTGGCTGGAGCCGGACATCTGCGACCACCTGGAGGAGCGGCACGCCGCCGGCGCCCCGGCCGTGGTCATGGCCCCCATCGGCTTCGTCTCCGACCACATGGAGGTCCTCTACGACCTCGACACCGAGGCCACGGCCAGGGCGGCGGAGCTGGGCCTGCCGGTGCGCCGCTCGGCCACCGTGGGCGCCGACCCCCGCTTCGCGGCCGCCGTCCGCGACCTCGTCGTGGAGCGCGCCGAGACCGAGCGCGGCGGGGCGGTCACGCCGTGCGTCCTGGGCGCGCTCGGCGCGAGCCACGACGTGTGCCCGGTCGGCTGCTGCCCGGCCAGGGCCCCGCGCCCGGCCGCCGCGGGCGCCGACAGCCCCTACGCGTGAGGAGACCCGTGACCGACCCGCTCCACCTCGAACTGCTCCAGCTCGCCCAGGAGGCCGCCCGGCAGGCGGGTGTGCTGCTGCGCGACGGCCGCCCGGCCGACCTGGCGGTGGCCGCGACCAAGTCCAGCCCGGTCGACGTCGTCACCGAGATGGACCTCGCCGCCGAGAAGCTGATCGTCGACCTGATCTCCGGCCGCCGCCCCGAGGACGGGTTCCTCGGCGAGGAGGGCACCAGCGCCGAGGGCACCAGCGGCGTCCGCTGGGTGATCGACCCGCTCGACGGCACGGTGAACTACCTCTACGGGCTGCCGTCCTGGGCCGTCTCCATCGCGGCCGAGGTGGACGGGGAGACCGTCGCCGGCGTGGTCGCGGCCCCGATGCGCGGCGAGACCTACCAGGCCGTGCTCGGCAAGGGCGCCTGGGCCACCGGCGGGTGGGAGGGCGAGCGCCCGCTGGCCTGCCGTCCGCCGGCCCCGCTCGGCCAGGCGCTGGTCTCCACCGGCTTCAACTACGTCACCGAGGTCCGCGCCCGCCAGGCGGAGATCGCGGCCCGGCTGATCCCGCTGGTCCGGGACATCCGGCGCGGTGGCTCGGCGGCGATCGACCTGTGCGACCTGGCCTGCGGCCGGCTCGACGGGTACTACGAGCGCGGGCTCCACCCCTGGGACGTGGCGGCCGGGGACCTCATCGCCCGGGAAGCGGGCGCCATGACCGGCGGGCGGCCCGGAGAGCGCCCGTCGGACGTGCTGACGATCGCGGGTACCCCGAGCGTCTTCGAGCCCCTCCAGCGGCTGCTGGGGGACTTCGGCGCCTGGCAGGACTGACGGCACGCCACGCGCGACCGGGGGGCCCGGGGCACAGCGCGTGCCGGGGTCCCGCCGGTGTGCGCGGGCCGGTGTCACCGGCGCCAGGGGGGCCGTCAGGCGTGGGTGACGCCGACCTCCACGCCGTGCTCGGCGGCGAGCCGGCGCAGGTCGTCCAGCTCGCCCTGCTCCACCTCGACGAGGAACTCGTCCCCCTCGTCACGCGCCCGCGTCAGGTCGGACTCGGTCGTCTTTATGCGCTGCAGAAGTCCCGTGGTGAAAGCGTCCATGCTGCGCCCCCTCGTCCTGGGTCGTGGGCTGGTGGCACGGGGTGTGCCAGGTGGGAAAGGGGCGATCGTCGCCGCGGGTGCCCAGCGCTGCCCTGCCGGGCGGCGACGGTGCCGGACACCCGCGCCCGCTCCGCGGAGTGATCGGGGGGTACCGCATGGTGCCGCGGCACATGCGGAGCGTGATCGCGGGGTGTAAAGCCGTCCTCCCCGCGCGCCAAGTCGGGGAAACCTCGCCGACGGCAGAACTTCCGGCATTCGCGCGACGCCACACCCGGCCCTGTGGCCCCGCACCCGGCTTACAGCCGACTTATGGCTGAAAAGGGCAGGATGGAGGCCACGATCCCACGGCCGTCTCCACCCGCCCGCGCCCCGGCGCGGCCACCCGGGCGGACTTCAGGAAGGACTAGCGACGTGCGTGTACTCGTCGTCGAGGACGAGCAGTTGCTCGCCGATGCGGTGGCCACCGGACTGCGCCGGGAGGCCATGGCCGTCGACGTGGTGTACGACGGTGCGGCCGCCCTGGAGCGCATCGGCGTCAACGACTACGACGTGGTCGTCCTCGACCGCGACCTCCCGCTCGTGCACGGCGACGACGTCTGCCGCCGCGTCGTGGAGCTGGGCATGCCCACGCGGGTGCTCATGCTCACCGCCTCCGGCGACGTCAGCGACCGTGTCGAGGGCCTGGAGATCGGCGCGGACGACTACCTGCCGAAGCCGTTCGCCTTCAGTGAGCTGATCGCGCGCGTGCGCGCCCTCGGCCGCCGCACCAGCGTGCCCCTGCCCCCGGTCCTGGAGCGGGCCGGCATCAAGCTCGACCCCAACCGCCGCGAGATCTTCCGCGACGGCAAGGAGGTCCAGCTCGCGCCCAAGGAGTTCGCGGTGCTGGAGGTGCTGATGCGCAGCGAGGGCGCGGTCGTCTCGGCCGAACAGCTGCTGGAGAAGGCGTGGGACGAGAACACCGATCCCTTCACCAACGTGGTGCGGGTGACGGTGATGACGCTGCGCCGCAAGCTCGGCGAACCCCCGGTGATCGTGACGGTCCCCGGCTCCGGCTACCGGATCTGATCCCCCGTGGCCGCCACCCCCGCGCCGCCCCAGGCGCCCCCGAAGCCCACCTGGGACCCCCGCCCCCAGCCGCCCTTCCCCTGGCTGCGCCCGACCATCCGGATACGGCTCACCCTGCTGTACGGCGGCATGTTCCTCATCGCCGGCATCCTGCTGCTGTCGATCATCTATCTGCTGGCCGCGCAGGCGATCAACACCGGCAACCAGCCGCTGTTCAAGATCGTCGGCTATCAGGACCTCAGGGTCTCCAGCGGCAACTGTCCGGCGATCAACAACACCACCAGCCTGTCGCTCCAGGACTTCAACACCGCGATCAGCCAGTGCGTCGACCACCAGCGCCAGGTGGCCCTGGACAACCTGCTCAGCCGCTCCCTGCTGGCCCTGCTGGGCCTCGCGGTGATCGCCTTCGCGTTCGGCTACGCGATGGCCGGCCGGGTGCTCTCCCCGCTGGGCCGGATCACCCGCACCGCCCGCCAGGTGGCCGGGTCCGACCTGTCCCGCCGGATCGAGCTGGACGGCCCGGACGACGAGCTGAAGGAACTGGCCGACACCTTCGACGACATGCTGGAGCGGCTCCAGCGGGCCTTCACCGCCCAGCAGCGCTTCGTCGGCAACGCCTCGCACGAGCTGCGCACCCCGCTGGCGATCAACCGCACCCTGCTGGAGGTGCACCTGTCGGACCCGGACGCCCCGGTGGAGCTCCAGCAGCTCGGCAAGACGCTGCTGGCCACCAACGAGCGCAGCGAGCAACTGGTGGAGGGCCTGCTGCTGCTCGCCCGCAGTGACAACCAGATCGTCGAGCGGGGCCCCGTGGACCTGGCCGAGGTGGCCGGGCAGGCCATCGACCAGGTGCGCTCCGAGGCCGAGGCCAGGAGCGTGGAGATCCGCAGCGGGCTGGTGCCCGCCGTGGTGCGGGGCAACGGCGTCCTGCTGGAGCGCATCGCGCTCAACCTCGTGCAGAACGCGGTGCGCTACAACGTGGCCCCGGACGAGACGCAGCGCGAGGGCGAGGGGGCGGAGAGCGGCTGGGTGGAGGTCAGCACGGCGGTCGAGCACGGCCGCGCGGTGCTGACCGTCTCCAACACCGGTCCCGTGGTGCCCGCGTACGAGATCGACAACCTCTTCGAGCCCTTCCGGCGGCTGCGCACGGAGCGTACGGGCAGCGACAAGGGGGTCGGGCTCGGCCTGTCCATCGTCCGGTCCGTGGCCCGCGCGCACGGCGGCCACATCTCGGCCGTGCCGCGGGAGGGCGGCGGTCTGGTGATGCGGGTGACGCTGGCGTTGTGACCGTCCCTGTCACAGCTCCCGACACTCGCGAAGGATGTTCGCTTCGCGCGGAATTTTCCGAGCACCGAAAGAGGTTGTCTCTGTGTGATCAATCACATCGGCGGATTTCCAGCCATGCACTCACTGTGATCATCAAGAGGGCCGTAAAGCCGGGAAAATCCGGGTTTTCAAGGCACTTCATCACGGGAAGTACACGATGAGGCGCCTTTGAGGTGCGACATCTGGACCGTGTACGGTCCTCACCGCCATCCAAGCCGATCACTCACGAGGGGCCGGGTTGGATGTCGATTGAATAACAGACCTTGATGTGAGGCAAAATCTCCGCCTCAGGTCGGGCACAAGTCCGGCCTCTCACGCGTTACGTGCGCTGAAGACACCGCAGATACCCAGAGGGGGAGAGTGACACATGGCAACCGATTACGACACTCCACGCAAGACCGACGACGACGTCGACTCGGACAGCCTCGAAGAGCTGAAGGCCCGCCGGAACGACAAGTCCACCTCCGCGGTGGACGTCGACGAGTTCGAGGCCGCCGAGGGCCTCGAACTGCCGGGCGCCGACCTCTCCAACGAGGAACTGGCGGTCCGCGTGCTGCCCAAGCAGCAGGACGAGTTCACCTGCATGAGCTGCTTCCTTGTCCACCACCGCAGTCAGCTGGCCCGTGAGAAGAACGGCCAGCCGATCTGCCGCGACTGCGACTGAGGGCGGGTCGGCCGTGACTGGCTCGACCCCTCCGCGGAAGCGCCGCTTCGGTCTTCCGGGAGCGGACAAAGGGCCCGTGCGGGGCTCGCACGGCGCGCGTGACGACGACGAGCGGGGCCCCGCTGCTTCGGGGGCCTCGCTCGAACCGGTGTCCGATTCCGAGGCGGCCAGGACGGGGGAGTCCCCCGGCCGCACGGCGGCGATGCGCGAGCGGGCCCGGCTGCTGGCCCGGGAAGGCGCCCGCCGGGGCGGCACCCACGCGCGCGCGGGACTCGCCTACCTCGCCGACCGGATCATCGACCTCGCCCCGCGCGTCCCCGTACGCGACCTGGCGACGCTGCGCCGGCAGTTCCCGGGCCTCGGGCCCGAGCAGCTCGCCGACAAGCTGGTGGCCGGAGCGGCCAACGGCACCTCCACGGTCGGCGCCGGGATCGGCGCGGCCGCCATGCTCCCCGTACCGCCCGCCATGCCCACCGAGCTGGCCGCCGAGATCACCGGGGTAGCAGCGATCGAGCTGAAGCTCATCGCCGAACTCCACGAGGTCTACGGCCTGCGCCCGCCGGGGAACCTCCGCACGCGCAGCACCGCGTACCTGTCCTCCTGGTCGGGGGAGCGCGGGATCGACGTGATGAAGCCGACGACCATCGATGTCGCGCTGGGCGGCCGGATGAAGCGCGAGCTGCGCCAGCAGATCATGAAGCGCATGGTCCGCAACCTGCCCAGCCTCATGCCGTTCATGGTCGGCGCCGCCGTCGGCGCGGTCATGAACCGCCGGGACACCCGGAAGCTCGCCGCGCGCGTGCGGGCCGACCTGCGCAAGAGCCAGGTGCCGTGGGACAGGCTGTCCGACCTGCCGCCGCTGGAGGAGCCCCAGGACCCACTGCCGATCACCGGATACCCCGGCTACCCGGAGGGCACCGGCAGCTGACGCCCCGCGCGGCTCAGGCGGCCGCGGTCCTGGCGCCCGCGATCGCCGCCGCCAGCCGCTCCGGCTCACGCGTCGACAGATACAGGTACGGCGTCGGGTCCTCCGGGTCGGTCACCTCGACCCGCAGCGCCGTCGGGATGTAGGAGCGCAGCAGCAGGAACGCGCGCGTGTCGGCCTTGTACGTGCGCCAGGCGCGGGCCTCCTCCGCGTCCAGCACCTCGGCCGCGCCGAGCGCCGACACCGGGATGCGGGCCTCGCCGGCGATCAGCGCGTCGCCCACCACCCGGATGCGCGGGGAGCCGTACGAACTGGCCAGCACCGCCGAGACGGCCGTGCCGCCGACCAGACCGCCGAGCAGCGGCAGCGTGCCGAAGGGCAGCAAGATCAGGGCGAAGGAGACGCCCACGAGCACGCTGATCAGCCACCACGAGCGCGGGGCGGTCAGGCGTTCTTCGAAGGGGGCGGCGGAGAGCTGCATGAGCCAAGCTTGGCACGGTGGACGGACATCCCGGACGCCGGGGCGCCGGCGTGGTGGCGGCCGCAGGGCGGAGCGGTAAGGTCTGCGCCTGTGAGTTCAGCCAGCCTCCATCCGCCCGCCGACGCGCAGCCCCCCGTCCGGCACCCCGACGCTCCCGCGCCCGGTGAGCTGCTCGGTGCCCACTACGAACACTGTTTCGGCTGCGGCCCCGGCCAGCCGCACGGGCTGCACCTGGAGGCACGCGCGGGCGACGGCGTCTCGCTGACCGCCGAGTTCACCGTCCAGCCCGCCCACCAGGGCGCCCCCGGCCTCGCGCACGGCGGGGTGCTGGCCACCGCCCTGGACGAGACCCTCGGCTCGCTGAACTGGCTGCTGCGCACCATCGCCGTCACCGGACGGCTGGAGACCGACTTCGTGCGCCCCGTGCCCGTCGGCACCGTGCTGCATCTGGAGGCCGAGGTCACCGCCGTCGCAGGCCGCAAGATCTACTCCCGCGCCACCGGCCGCGTGGGCGGCCCCGAGGGCCCGGTGGCCGTGCGCGCCGAGGCGCTGTTCATCGAGGTCAAGGTCGACCACTTCACCGACCACGGCCGCCCGCGGGAGATCCGGGCCGCCCTGAGCGACCCGGACCAGATCCGGCGCTCCCGCGCCTTCGAGGTGAACCCGTGAGCGCCCCGCTGGACGTCCGGCTCCGCCGCATCGACCCCGGCGTACCGCTTCCGGCGTACGAGCACCCCGGTGACGCGGGGGCCGATCTGCGCACCACCGAGGCGTGCGAGCTGAAGCCCGGCGAGCGGGCCGTGCTGCCCACGGGCGTGGCCGTCGCGCTCCCGGAGGGGTACGCGGCCTTCGTGCATCCCCGCTCGGGCCTGGCGGCCCGCTGCGGAGTAGCGCTTGTGAACGCCCCGGGGACGGTTGATGCCGGGTACCGTGGAGAGATCAAGGTGATCGTGGTGAATCTCGATCCGCGCGACAGCGTGCGGTTCGAGCGCTTCGACCGGATTGCCCAACTGGTCGTCCAGCAGGTCGAGAGGGTCCGCTTCCAGGAGGTCGCGGAACTTCCCGGTTCGGCGAGGGCCGAGGGGGGCTTCGGGTCCACCGGAGGCCACGCCTCGGTGGACGGCTAGCGCGGCACGACGGTCCGGCCGCCGCCAGGTGGCCGGGCGGGTGGGAATCGATACGCTTCGGTCGTATCCGACCGGGAAGGACAGTGACGTGTTCGGACGTCGCAACAAGAAGGGTGCCGCCGAGGACGCGGCCGGCGAGGCCGAGCAGGTCGTCGACAGCGTCGGCACCGAGGCGGAGGAGCGGACGCGGGCACGGCTCGAGCCCGAGCCGCGCCCCGACGGACCCTGGGACTCCACCGAGGTACGCGACCCGGCCGAGGGCCGCGTCGACCTCGGCGGTCTGTTCGTGCCCGGGGTCGACGGCATGGAACTGCGGGTCGAGGTTGCCGGTGACGCGATCGTCGCCGCCACCGTCGTCCTGCGCGACAGCGCCGTCCAGCTCCAGGCGTTCGCCGCCCCCAAGCGCGAGGGCATCTGGGGCGAGGTCCGCGACGAGATCGCGGGCGGCATCACCCAGCAGGGCGGCATCGTCGACGAGGTCGAGGGCCCCCTCGGCTGGGAGCTGCGAGCCCAGGTGCCGGTGCAGCTGCCGGACGGCACGGGCGGCTTCCAGGTCGTGCGGTTCATCGGTGTGGACGGCCCGCGCTGGTTCCTGCGCGGTGTGATCTCCGGCCAGGGCGCGGTGCAGCCGCAGGCGGCCGGGCTGCTGGAGCAGATCTTCCGGGACACGGTCGTGGTGCGCGGAGAGGGCCCGATGGCGCCCCGCGACCCGATCGTCCTCAAGCTGCCCAACGACGCCCAGATGGTCCCCGAGGGCGTCCAGCAGGAGGAGGGCTCCCGCTTCTCCGGCGGCATGGGCCAGCTCCAGCGCGGCCCGGAGATCACCGAGGTCCGCTGAGCCGGGACAACGCACGTCGAAGGGCCGTACCCCGGGGGTGCGGCCCTTCGCGTGTCCGTGCGCCCGAGGCGTCAGGGTTGCGTCAAAGCGTCCCGTCGCGCGGCCCCCCGCCCGCTTTGTCCGCACCGGCCGCCGTAAGGTCGACCCGGCGTAGGCGGCAGTCACCGGAAGACAATGGGGCCATGGCACGCGGCAAGCTTCGGATCTACCTCGGCGCGGCACCGGGCGTGGGCAAGACCTACGCCATGCTCGCCGAGGCGCACCGCCGTCTGGAACGGGGCACCGACTGCGTGGTGGCGTACGTCGAACACCACGGCCGCCCCCGCACCGAGACGCTGCTGCACGGCCTGGAGCAGGTTCCGCGCCGTCCTCTTGAGCACCGGGGCGGCTCCTTCGAGGAGATGGACGTCGACGCGGTACTGCGCCGGGCGCCCGCCGTCGCCCTGGTGGACGAACTCGCGCACACCAACATCCCCGGCGCCCGCAACACCAAACGCTGGCAGGACGTGGAGGAACTGCTCGCCGCCGGGATCGACGTCGTCTCCACCGTCAACATCCAGCATCTGGAGTCCCTCGGCGACGTGGTCGAGTCGATCACCGGGGTCCGCCAGCGCGAAACGGTGCCCGACGAGGTGGTCCGCCGGGCCGACCAGATCGAACTGGTCGACATGTCCCCGCAGGCCCTGCGCCGCCGCATGGCGCACGGCAACGTCTACCAGCCGGACAAGGTCGACGCGGCGCTCTCCAACTACTTCCGCCCCGGCAACCTCACCGCCCTGCGCGAGCTGGCCCTGCTGTGGGTGGCCGACCGGGTCGACGAGCATCTGACCGCCTACCGCAGCGAACACCGGGTCTCCCGGATCTGGGGCTCCCGCGAGCGCATCGTGGTCGGTCTGACCGGCGGACCCGAGGGGCGCACCCTGATCCGCCGTGCCGCCCGGCTCGCCGAGAAGGGCGCCGGCGGCGAGGTGCTGGCGGTCTACATAGCCCGCAGCGACGGCCTCACCGGCGCCTCCCCGAAGGAACTCGCCCTCCAGCGCACCCTGGTCGAGGACCTGGGCGGCACCTTCCACCACGTGGTCGGCGACGACATACCGGCCGCCCTGCTGGCCTTCGCGCGCGGTGTCAACGCCACCCAGATCGTGCTCGGCTCCTCGCGCCGCAAGGCGTGGCAGTACGTCTTCGGACCCGGCGTCGGCGCCACCGTGGCCCGGGAGTCCGGTCCCGACCTCGACGTGCACATCGTCACCCACGGCGAGGTCGCCAAGGGGCGCGGACTGCCCGTGGCGCGCGGCTCCCGGCTCGGCCGGGGCCGGAACATCGCCGGCTGGGCCGCCGCGCTCGCCGGCCCGGCCGTCCTGGCGCTGCTGCTCAACGCCGTGGACCTCGGCCTCGCCAACGACATGCTGCTGTTCCTGGCCGTCACGGTCGCGGCGGCCCTGCTCGGCGGACTGCTGCCCGCCCTGGCCTCGGCCGCGCTGGGCTCCCTGCTGCTGAACTTCTTCTACACCCCGCCCCTGCACCGGCTGACCGTCTCCGACCCGCGGAACATCGTCGCCATCGCGATCTTCTTCGGCGTCGGCATGGCGGTCGCCTCCGTGGTCGACCTCGCCGCCCGCCGCACCCACCAGGCGGCCCGGCTGCGCGCCGAGTCGGAGATCCTCTCCTTCCTCGCCGGCAACGTCCTGCGCGGCGAGACCAGCCTGGAGGCGCTGCTGGAGCGGGTCCGGGAGACCTTCGCCATGGAGTCCGCCGCCCTGCTGGAGCGGGCCGGCGACCTGGAGCCCTGGACCTGCGCCGGGCGCGCCGGACTCGGGCCACCGCTGGAGCGGCCCGAGGACGCCGACGTGGACATGCCGGTCGGCGACCACATGGCGCTCGCGCTCACCGGACGGGTGCTGCCCGCCGAGGACCGCCGGGTACTGGCCGCGTTTGCCGCCCAGGCCGCCGTCGTGCTCGACCGGCGCCGCCTCAAGGCCGAGGCCGACCGGGCCGGCGCGCTCGCCGAGGGCAACCGCATCCGCACCGCCCTGCTCGCCGCCGTCAGCCACGACCTGCGCACCCCGCTCGCCGGGATCAAGGCCGCCGTCTCCTCCCTGCGCTCCGACGACGTGGCCTGGTCCGAGGAGGACCAAGCCGAGCTGCTGGAGGGCATCGAGGAGGGCGCAGACCGCCTCGACCACCTCGTGGGCAACCTGCTCGACATGTCCCGCCTGCAGACCGGCACCGTCACCCCGCTGATCCGCGAGATCGACGTGGACGAGGTGGTGCCGATGGCGCTGGTCGGCGTCCCCGAGGACAGCGTCGGCCTCGACGTGCCCGAGACGCTGCCCATGGTCGCCGTCGACCCCGGACTGCTGGAGCGCTCGGTCGCCAACCTGGTGGAGAACGCCGTCAAGTACAGCCCGCCCGGCCAGCGCGTCACCGTGGCCGCGAGCGCCCTGGTGGACCGGGTCGAGGTGCGCGTGGTGGACCGGGGGCCCGGCGTGCCGGACGACGCGAAGGACCGTATCTTCGAGCCGTTCCAGCGGTACGGCGACGCCCCGCGCGGCGCCGGGGTCGGACTCGGCCTCGCGGTCGCCCGCGGTTTCGCCGAGGCCATGGACGGCACCCTGACCGCCGAGGACACCCCGGGCGGCGGACTCACCATGGTGCTCAGCCTCCGCGCCGCCCGGCCCGGCCCCGGCCCCGGCCCGCTCGGCGCGGGCGAGGACACCGCAGAACAGGAAAGGCAGCCGCAATGACCAGGGTGCTGGTGGTCGACGACGAACCGCAGATCGTGCGGGCCCTCGTGATCAACCTCAAGGCGCGCTCGTACGACGTCGACTCGGCCCCTGACGGCCGTACCGCCCTCCAGCTCGCCGCCTCCCGCCACCCCGACGTGATCGTCCTCGACCTGGGGCTGCCCGACATGGACGGCGTCGAGGTGATCCGGGGCCTGCGCGGCTGGACCCGGGTGCCCATCCTGGTGCTGTCCGCCCGCCACTCCTCCGACGAGAAGGTCGAGGCGCTGGACGCGGGCGCCGACGACTACGTCACCAAGCCCTTCGGCATGGACGAACTCCTGGCCCGGCTGCGGGCCGCCGTACGCCGGGCCGAACCGGTCGGTCCCGGCGAGGACGACGTCATCACCGTGGAGACGGCCGGCTTCACCGTCGACCTGGCCGCCAAGAAGGTCCACCGGGCGGGCCGGGACGTACGGCTCACCCCGACCGAGTGGCACCTGCTGGAGGTGCTGGTCCGCAACACCGGCCGGCTGGTCGGCCAGAAGCAGCTGCTGCGGGAGGTCTGGGGACCCTCCTACGGCACCGAGACCAACTACCTGCGGGTCTACATGGCCCAGCTGCGCCGCAAGCTGGAGGCCGACCCCGCGCACCCCCGGCACTTCATCACCGAACCCGGCATGGGCTACCGCTTCGAGAAGTGAACCGGTGTCCCGCCGGGGCTCCGCGGAGTACGGCCCCGGGGGTCCGCCCCGGTACGCTTCAGATATGAGTGGCGTTCCTAGTTCCGAGAAGCCGGCAGGCCGGTTCCGCCGCATGCTGGACCGGCTCTCCACCTCGCAGGAGGACCTGGAGTCGGAGGAGCTGCGGGAGGACTCCGAGACGGCCGGCTGCACCCGGATCGGCGACTGCCACGACCGGCAGATCGTCACCGTGACCGGTACCTTGCGCACGGTCACCCTGCGGCCGCGGGCCGGCGTCCCGGCGCTGGAGGCGGAGCTGTTCGACGGCACCGCCGCGCTGGACGTGGTGTGGCTGGGCAGACGCTCCATCACGGGCATAGAACCCGGACGCAGGCTGATCGCGTCGGGCCGGATCTCGATGAGCCGGGGACGCCGCGTGCTGTTCAACCCGAAGTACGAACTGCGACCCCTCGGACGGGAGTAGCCGGTGACGTCCCTCGACAAGCCGACCCAAGACGCCGGACAGAGCCCGCCGGACGGCGCACGCGAGGCCGAGGAGGCCCACGACTCCCGGGCGGTCACCGAGGCCGCGCTCTTCGAGGCGTTCGGCGGCATCCGCGGCATGGTCGAGACGGTGCTGCCCGGCCTGCTCTTCGTCACGATCTTCACGATCAACAAGGACCTGCATCTCTCCGCGATCGCCGCGCTCGGTGTCGCGGTGGTCATGCTCGTGGTCCGGCTGCTGCGCAAGGACACCGTCAAGCACGCCTTCAGCGGTGTCTTCGGGGTGGCCTTCGGCGTCGTGTTCGCCATGTTCACGGGCAACGCCAAGGACTTCTACCTGCCCGGCATGCTCTACACCCTGGGCATGGCGCTCGCGTACATCATCACGACCCTCGCCGGGGTGCCGCTGATCGGCCTGATGCTGGGCCCGGTGTTCAAGGAAAACCTCTCCTGGCGCACCCGCAACCCCGGCCGCAAGAAGGCGTACGCCAAGGCCAGCTGGGCCTGGGGCCTGATCCTGCTCGCCAAGTGCGCGATCCTCTTCCCGCTCTACTGGTGGGCCGACACCACCCAGCTCGGCTGGATCCTGGTCATCCTGAAGATCCCGCCCTTCCTGCTGGCGGTCTGGCTCACCTGGGTCTTCCTCGCCAAGGCGCCGCCGCCGATCGACGTGTTCGCCGAGCTGGAGGCCGCCGAGAAGGCGGAGCGTGAGGGGAACGTGGCCGAGACCGGCGAGTCCGCCCCGGGACGGCACCGCCGGGAGGCCTAGCCGCCGCGCACGAGGAGAGCGCCCGCGGAC